>CAZBYH010000063.1:0-8623 GCA_964496155.1 uncultured Methanoculleus sp. | reverse complement strand
ACCCATGACGGTCAGAATAATAACCAGGCTGCCAATGAGGGCAAACGACAGGAGACAGGAATCAGGAAACTTAAATGGCTTCTTCATTCATCTGCTCCGAAAAAAAGGAGAGGTTAGGCGGTCATCTCGACCATGTTCTTCAGAGCTGCGGGGATGTCAACAAACCCGCCCGGAGGATTGATCGGTGGCTGACCCGCATCTGCCATGATCTGCTGACCGGTTGGACCGATGAGCATCGCTACAAACTCAACTCCTGTTTCAGGGTTTTCTGAGGTCTTCGGGACAGTGACACCATAAACAATCGGTTTGCCCGCAAGCAGGCCACCATCGGTGTCAATCTGTACCTTAGCATAGGCGCCCTCGTAGGCGACAGATGAGAGGTCGATTGCCTCTGGCAGTTCAATGAATTTCACACCGGATGCTGCATTCTGTTCCGCCACACTACGGTACTCCCATGCATAGTCCAGGTTTCCGGACTCGAGACCAGCGATTAATTCCACACTCTTGGGGGTGACGGTGACCGGATAGACAATCCCGGTTTCTTTTGCATGAACGGTTACAACACCATCTGCAACAGTCGATGTGATCTTCGAGTGCTGCCCAACAAGATTGTCAAAGATCGTGTCGTCCTTGTAGTGGGACTCAGCGAGCTTAATCGTCATGAGGGACCGGTAGCCGCAGGGGTCCAGATTTGGGTCAGAGAAGCCCCATGTGACGCCGTCACGGCCGAGAATATCGTACCAGTTGTCCGCGGTTACTTCATCACCAAATTTGCTCTTGTCTGTGTAGCAGAGCACCATCTGGTTTTTTGCAAAGGTCACATACCAGGATGCACCGTCAGGGATCATCAACTCGGGGATCAGGGTGTAGTCTGCAGATGCAAACACATCAGCCGCTGCACCAAGGTCGAGGATCTCTTTTGCCAGACCGGTGCTACCTCCCGGATGGAGCTGGACATCAACATTTTTATGGTCTGCTTCAAATGCAGCCTCTATCTTCTCCATAGGGCTTGTGAGGCTGCCTGCATGGAATACTTTCAGGGCAATTTTTTCCGCTCCAGCGGTCGGTACAGGTGTCTGATCAGCTGAAGGAGTATCATTACCCCCGATGCAGCCGCAGATGAACACAGTCGCACACACCATTGCGACTGCCATGAGAATCACCAGTTTTCGTTTCATCAGAGATAAGATTCTGCTCTGATATGTTTAAAGCTTTACATTCAAAAGAGATAAATAAACTATATTAAGTTTTAATAGTTAATTTATTGGATATATAGATGGTTTTTCTAAATTTTATGATATTCTGAATCAAATGGGAATCTAAAAAAAGGCAAACCATGTCTTCACAAATCGTTCAGACAAAAAACGCCCATTTCCGGATTGATAACAGGGCCGAAGGAAAGTAACATATTTTACCGGAGCCAAACCAAAGGCTACCATATCATCCGGTCAGACCGGAAGGTAGTCGGACCATGACAGAACGAAGACAGGAACGTTACACACGCCTGCGGGCGGCAATCAGGGACAAAAGATCACTGTTGGTATCATATTCCGGCGGCATAGACAGCATTATTCTTGCCATTGTCGCACGTGATGTTCTGGGTAAGAATACTGCCTGCTGCTTAATAGTGAGCCCCCTTCTCCCCTTACGTGAGGAAAACGCTGCCCGTGCCATCGCCGCACGTGAAGAACTCCAGCTCATTGTCAGAGAGTCGGCAATCCTTCTCGATCCCGAATTCAGGATGAACCCGAAGAACCGGTGCGCCATCTGCAAACAGGAGAGTGCCGGGATTCTCCGTAGAGTAGCAGATGAACTGGGATTTGCATCCATCGCAGACGGGACGAATGCCGATGATATCTCAGGATACCGCCCCGGCTATCAGGCCGGCCTTGCGGCGGGCATTACTCATCCCTTTGTCGAAGCAGGTATCACCAAAGATGACATCCGGGCCATCGCAAAAATGCATGGCATACCCGAATATGCAAAGCCATCCGCTTCCTGCCTTGCCACACGAATTCCCTATGGTGAGTGTCTTGAACTACCGCTTCTCGCCCGCATTGAACAGGCAGAACAGGAAATATATGATGCCGGAGCCCGACAGGTGCGGGTCAGGGTGCACGGCGATCTGGCACGCATCGAGACCGACCCCGAATCCGCAGAACGTATTTTTGTTTTTCGGGACGCCATCAGCAGGGCATTTCACACCTTGGGATTCCGGCATGTGACACTCGATCTAAACGGATTTACCAGCGGCAGCATGGATTGTAAAGATTAATGCCTCCGAATTGCTCTCATTTGTGATAATCAAACATCCTCCCGTTGGAAAGTATATGCCTACTACCACCCTCTGCCTCATCGGGCGTATCGTGCATCCGGGGAGGGGGAATCTAAGTAGATGACACAACAGTCAGTTAATAATAAATATAAGTGACACACACGTCATATAGGTGACACGCGTGTCATCGTAAAATTGCACCCGACATATACGAAGCTGTGACTCATCAGACCGTTTCAGGTAACATCCCTGTACACACAGCATCAGAGTTTGCAACCACAGAGAACAGATTCCATCAGGCAGCACCGTAAATCAGAATTACTCAGGTTCATTTCTGTGACCACCTCCGACCACACATATTTCACAGAAACGAACCCCGGGTGCCTGAAATTCACCGTGTATGAATCCCCACACGCATAAACAAAAATGAAGAAGAAGAGCTTCATTTTTTCATACCGGTACTTGATGAACCTCACCAATCCCAAATCCCCCGGTTGCATTCATGTCCGGGGTGCTCAATTACTATTTTTTTTATTACTGCTTTTTTCGAGAATTACTCATTCGTTAATAACGACGAACAGGGCACGGAAACTCACCCATCACATACGACAGAGAAACATCAAAACCAGCGATGACAGGGAAAAGGCTTAAAAAAAGGGGGAAACAGAGGAGGCTTTGTCTCACTCGCCCAACGTTTCTTCCGTAAAAAAGATTAGTTCCGTCATGGCACTCCAGCGCTTCTTCAGAATGGCAGCATCCGTTCCAAAGATGATCGCCTGCTTCAGTCCCACGAGCGTGTACATCACTATCTCTGCAAGACAGCGGGGATCACCGACAGATATAATCTCCCCATTTTTCTGGCCTTCGTTAATGAGGTCAGAGGTTTTCAAAATTCCGTCTTCAAAAGCGGAATGCATTAAACACTGGATCTTGGGATTACGGGAGGCGATGCTGAAGAGTTCAGCTTCAACCCCAGGCATCTCCTTTGCGGAGAGCACCATCAGTTCAAAGATAAGGGACAGGGCGTCATGAAATGATTTTTTATGGAAGGTGACCTCAAGAACAGACATCCCTTCCTCCTGCATCTCATGAATGATTGCGCCGAGAAGGGCTTCTTTGTCACTGAAATAGTTATAGAGCGCAGCACGGGAGATGCCAACGCGTGTGCCCACGTCCTCCATCCGAAGCGCCTGCAAGCCACAGATATTGACTTCTTCCAGTGCCGCTCTCATAATGCGGCGGCGTACATCCTCTTTATATCCAGGAGCAACACGGGGCATAGTATATGAACACATACGCTGTCCATCCAAATAAATGACACGCAAGTCAGCAATTATTAAATATAAATGACACCAATGTCATTATAATGACGCAAACGTCATTTATGAATGATACCCCATCCACCGGATACCGCATCACAAATCCGGAGCGGTTCCGTGCAGCAGCCCGTGCGTCTGAGAGCCCATCTCTGGATGAGCCGGATGAGATGACCGCAATTCGTCTGACAAACGAAGTAATCCGTGAATACGCAGGTGAGACAGCAGACACTCTCCTGAAAACATCCGGCATGCCTTTGGAGACCGCAGCACTCTGGGATGAAGCCGGATATGAACCTCCCCATGACGTGCAGATACTCGTTGAGATTCTGCACCGCATCCATGCAGGCACCTGAAACACACACACACATTTTTTACCCGCCCATTTTTTAATTCTCTGAAGAATGAAATCGAAATAAAACCACTGAGGTTATGGACAGATAACAGCATTTACAAAGCGATCACCATTGTATTTGTTGGACACTGATTCATCTCACGAATCCAATTTGAAATCCCCGAACGGAAGAACACATCCGCACAATTCATTTAAAAATCCTTATCGGATTTGACCATGTCAATGCCGGGATAATTTCACCAGGTGATTGAACTCAAACGGGCAAACTTAGATCATTAAGCAATACCCATTTGTGCGAACTCAAAAAGAGTTCCGGGTATGGAAATAGGTATTTTAATATGGCATCTAATATAGGTAAAAAACAACTACTCACACATAATGATAGGAGTATGAAGATATGAAAGATAATTTTGGGAAAAAATTATACTCTTTAAAAGAATTCTATAGAATAACGTATCTCGCCTTTTTTTCCACCTATGATCTTCTCTATGTTAAGAAAAAAAAGCTTTTAAGTAAACATTTTATTGAGCGTATTATGCTTGCAGTTACAGAGGTAAACGGATGTGAAATTTGTTCGTATGCTCATACAAAGATGGCTCTTGAAGCAGGTATGAAAAATGAAGAAATTCAAAATATGTTGGCGGGAATATGCGATGATGTTCCTGAAAAAGAAATGTCTGCGGTTGTATTTGGTCAGCATTACGCCGATACCAGAGGATATCCATCTAAAAAATCCTGGGAACGGATTATAGAACTCTATGGACTTTCAGAAGCAAAAGGCATTCTTGCATCGATACGAATTATGATGCTTGGAAACGCAGCGGGTATCCCCTGGAGTTCTTTTATTTATAGGTTTAAAGGGAAACCCGATAAGCGGAGTAGCGTGCTCTATGAAATTGGCATGATGCTTGGCACCATAATTATTCTCCCCGTTGCCATTATCCATGCACTGTTAGCAAAATTATTCAATAGGCCAACCATTACGTTTAAATCGGTATAAATAAATTATTTTTTACTTAATCTGATGCCAGAATAGGATTGGAACCGGAACAATATTTGCAAAAAATAATTTTAGTGATCATATTTACGTCAATATCCTGACTTTCCCAGTTAAAAAGAAATAAATGGATTCTTAGTGGGTCAAATAGAGTATCCAGACAAAAAATGAAACCTTTTGATCGCTATAGTGGACAGTCATCTCAGGCGATTAAATCCAAACGGGCAAACTCACAATGCAAGAGTGGAGTGTGCTAAGCAAAACGGGGATTTCACCAGACAAACACCTGTTTCAGAGGATCTTATCGCCAGCACCGGGCCCTGCTGTGCAGGTATAAACATCGGTAATTTTAATGACAAGCATTCCTTTGGCAGGCGCCTTCGGCATCCGGACAAGCGTCCTGCTGCGGAACGCCTCAAACTGCTCACCCTCAGCAACATACGTCACATCGCCGTGAATCTGGAAACAACCCTTCACGCCCGGCCCCCAGAGATAAATAGCAGCCCTTGGATTTTCCCGGATATTTGCGATAGTCTTCTGCATGAAGTTGTCCATCACAAGAATCGTTTCCCGGTCAGCAAGTTCCTTTCCCGCCATGGGAGCGACATTGGGGGCGCCATCTATGCCTGCGGTTGCAAAGGGAATGACGCGTACTGCATTGAACGCTTCAATCAGGTCATCAGTCAGTTGTACCATAGAATTACTCCATCTAAAGTATTTGCAGCAGGTAACGTAAAAATGTGCGGAAGAGGTACCTGACCCGGGTGAACCAGGATTATTTGGAAAAAACCGTGGATATTCATCCCAAAAGCCACAAAACCACCGAAATTATGCTCCCGTTACCGGAAATCTCAAAACCCACGTGGTCCCTTCGCCACGGATAAGCTCAATGGTGCCCCCCAGCTGATCGGTGACCACACTGTAAACGATATTCATCCCCAGAGACGGATGGCAGAAGGGATCGACATCCTCTGCTATCCCCACCCCGTCATCGATGACGGAGAGCACCTTTTCTGTGCCATTGCACGTCATCGTAATGGAAATTTTTCCTGCATCCCGCCCATCAAATGCATATTTGATTGAATTCGTGATAAGTTCAGTGACAATGAGGGAGTAGAGAATGCCGGAATTTAGATCAAGGGTGCAGCCATGCGCATCCACATCATACTCGATAATCTTCCCAAGTGAGAAGTTCGGAATGATCTCACTGACGAGCGCTGTCAGGTGCTCATGTGCATCAATGGTGGTGATATTTCGTGAGCGATAGATACTCTCGTGAACCATTGCCATCGATATGATACGGTTTGCCGTCTCGGTGAGTGATGCTCTCGCCGGTTCATCTTCCAGGGTGCGCATCTGCATCTGGATCATCGATGAGATAAGGGCAAGATTGTTCTTCACCCGGTGATGGACCTCCTGCAGGAGCGTCGTCTTCTCAACAAGCGACTGCTGGAGGGCAGCCTCTGCCTCCCTGCGCTGGGAGATATCAGTCACAAAGATACAGGCAAACTCCATGTCACCGAGATGCACATGGTCGACCATAATGTCAGCCGGAAAAGAGGTACCGTCTCTCCGGACATACAACGTTTCAAACTGTTGATTCTCCCCTGCAACAATACGGTCCCAAAAATTCTCCCACAGCGCCAATTCCTGGAACCGGTATGCCTCCCGGATATTCATCCCAAGAATGGTTTCATGCGGAATATGCAGTATCTCTGCTGCCTTGGCATTGGCATAAATAATATCGCCGGTGCGGGTGACCCACCCAATCCCGATCGTTGCCTGATCCACGGTCAGCCGGGTGATCGTGAGCATTTCCTCATATGCCTTGCGTTCAGTGATATCGATGATAGTCCCGATGATCGCCGGGCGGTCGCCATACTCACCGGACGACCCGAATATTTCAACCGGGAATGTGATCCCGTTGCGGGTTATCCCCTGCGCCTCCAGATGTATCTCATCGCGATCCCCTGCTGAGCACTCACTGAAAAGATCAAGCATCTCACTGCGCATCCCGGGTGCAATTATTAACGCTGTATCCAGCCCTATCATCGTGTCAATCGAATAGCCAAAGCACCGGGCACAGGTATCATTGACATAGACAAACATCCTGTCCTGAATGATGTAGGTACCAAGGCCGGGGTTCTCTGCCACCAGCCTGAACTTTTTCTCGCTCTCCTGCAGGGCATTCAGGGTCAGAACACGCTCAGTGATATCGATGATGGTCCCCAGGGAACGGAAATAGGTGTCATTGTCGCGGTAGTAATGGCTTCCCCGACAGAAAAGATATAAAATATCCCCGCCCTCTTCCAGAACAGCGCGGAACTCTTCTGAAAATTCAGCATGCTCTTCAACTGATGTACGGAAATGTGCAGCCAGCCAGTCGCTGTCGTCCGGGTGTATCCGGAGACCAGGGCGTTCAAGGAAAGTGAGCTGGCTGAAGGATGCACCCATATTTGTCTGCGAGAGTGTCATGCACGAGTCATCGCACTCCCAGTACCGGATATGGGTAATACGCTGAGCCTCATTCACTTTCCATTCGCGCTCGATAAGTTCGTTCTCCGCTTCCTTGATCTCGGTGACATCCTGTACAATACCTACACTCTTCTGCGGCGCACCATGATTATCAAAGACCGTCTGACACCGAGTGTGGAGATAGCGAACTCTCCCATCCGGAATGAGGACACGGAATACCACATCAAATGGTGCATACTCTTCCAAGTGGCATAAATACGCATCCCTAACCGCCACAATGTCTTCCGGGTGTACAAAATTACGTAAAAATCCCTCCGGCGTTGCCGGTGCGGGCGTATCCCCGAACCCGACCGTTTGCATGGTATCACGGTCTAATATAAGCCGTTTTTCTGGAATTTCATGGATCCACCCACCCACACGGGCAATGTCCTGAGTTCCACGCAACTGCTCTTCCCGCTCTGCTAATGCATCCATTGCCTCAATCTGTTCGGTTATATCCATTATAGTGCCAATCATCTGGCGCCCGCTGCCTGAAGTATCCGGAGATACAATGATCCCCCGTCCCCTCACCCATCTCCAGGTAGCGTCCCGGTGGCGCATTCTGAACTCACAAAGGAATGGGGTTCCTTTTTTAGCAATATAATCCTCCAGTACCTTTCGGAACACCGGACGTTCATGCGGATGGATCAGAGCCATCAGATCACTGAATCTACCTGCTTCCATCTCCCTGGGTGCAGCGCCAAGAATCTCTGCAAACCGTGCATCAAAGACCAGATGATCCGATGTCATATCCCAGTCCCAGATACCCAGATCAGCCCCCACAACCGCAAGAGAGGAACGCTGTTCACTTTCACGGAGAGCATTTTCTACGGTTCGGCGGTCAGTGATATCACGGGAATAGGCACAGCAAAACGCCTGAGAACCTACTTTCACGTAATTTTCTGCGACTTCAACAGGGAAGAACAAGCCATCGCTATTCAGGTGAAAGGATTCACTGAGCTGGAATTTCTGCTTTCGGAGTGCGGTCCAGTGTTGCTTCCACTTCTCAGGGGAATATGCCGGGTCGATATCACCAATCGCAAACCCCATAAGTGACCCGTCTTTTCCATAGGTGTTCATTGCCTGCTGGTTGCCGTACAGGATTTCTCCATCCGGGGCGATGTAGAGCACTTCATCACGGGATGTCTCTACCGCGATCTGCGTCC
>CAZBYH010000062.1:0-8704 GCA_964496155.1 uncultured Methanoculleus sp. | reverse complement strand
GGGTGATTGCCGGGTATATTCTCGGTAAGGCAATCGAACGGTATGAAAAGGAACGCCAGCCTGCGGTTATTCAGGAGGCGACAGATATCTTTTCAGATATATCAGGAGGACGCTACCAACGCATTATCAAACCGCTGGAGTCTGATGGAGTACTCGTTGAAACCGCTGCTGGCGAAAGAAAAGAGGTCAGTCAGCTGAGCCGGGGGACGGCAGAACAGCTTTATCTCGCTCTGCGGTTTGGGTATATCACGGAGTTTGGCAAGCATGATGTCTCCCTTCCGGTGGTATTCGATGATATCCTCGTCAATTTTGACCCGATAAGGAAGGAGAATAGTTGCCGGGCGATTGCTGAGCTTGCGGAAAAGAATCAGGTACTCTACTTTACCTGCCATCCAAAGACTGTTGAGATGCTCAAAGGATGCTCGAATGACGCACGGGTGATTGATCTGGGGGATGTTATTCAGTGATTTTCGGGCAGTGGGGTGTATGGATATTGTCTCTCTTCAGGCACAATATTCATCAGGCACTCACTCCCACATACCATCAAAAGGATAAGATATGACAGGCGTATCATCTCACCGGCATGAAAATATATTTGTACGTGAGCTTGAACGTGTTCTTCCCCACCTCAGGGGACGGTTTGGTGTTGCAAAGATTGGGATATTTGGCTCTGCTGCACGGGGTGAGGAACAGACAGAGAGTGATGTGGATGTACTCGTCTTGTTTGCGCCGGGTCAGGCAACGTTCCGCAATTTCATGGAACTCGCATATTTTCTTGAGGAGCTCTTCGGACGCCGTGTGGATCTGGTTACAGAGCACGGGCTGAGTGGTTATATCCGTCCCGCTGTTGAACAGGAGGTTATCTGGTGTGAAGCGTGATGAGCTTTTTCTTTTCTGCATATTCTGGAAGAAACGACATTTCTTCTGAACGTATGTGATGGTCTCACCTATGATTCGCTCTATGCTGACCCCGTGATGCAGCGAGCCGTCATACGGTCAATTGAGATCATTGGTGAAGCGACAAAGCATCTCTCCAGTACGATGAAAGAACACTATCCGGATGTGCCCTGGAAACTCGTTGCAGGCACGCGGGATAAACTGATTCATGCATATTTTGAAGTAGACCGGGTAATTGTATGGAACATTTTGCAGAGCGAAATCCCCGTTCTTGAAAAGAGGGTGCGTGCAATCCTGCATGACGCGGAGATCACCGGGTGATGGTGGTACAGCATCCCGGTATCGCAGATATGCCAGGTGAGATGAAACCAGGTTTCATCATCGTTTCCTCACTTCTTCAGCGCCGACCCCTTCACGGTAAATGACCCGCCGTGGATATTGATCCACTCGGTCTCTACCACGCCGATATGCTGGCCGCACGTCGGGCAGTAGACATCGTCACCTTTTCGTGTGGTGTGATCGGATGAGATGCGGTTCTTCCAGCAGTGGAGCAGACGGCCTTTGCCTATTTTTTGGTAGCGGAAGAGTTTTGACCCACAGGATGAGCAGGAAACCGTAATCATGGGTGAAGAATCGTGGGAGCCGGAAGGTAATAGTCTTCCCTGTCCCGGAATTTCGTCAAATCGGTTTGAAGGGGGTTTTGAGAGGAAATGAAATATCCGGGGGGTATCTTTCCGCAGGACAGCAATGGTGTTGTCAGCATTGATATGGGGAAATGCCATGGTATTGTGTGCTGTATCGGGCGTATTTTTGAATTATTTCGTACATTTGACTTTGAATTTGAACATCAGTGAACCATTGCCCATCATATGTCATTCTCTCCAATTTCCGTCTGTATATTGCGGATTCTCTGATAAATAACCGCAGATATCGTTATTGCATATGAGTATGTACACGAATTCCATTTTTGAGGATGCTGCCTTCTTAAATTTCGTATATTTGGGCCCTGATTTACAAAATACGTGCAAATATAAGTTATAATTAATTATATATGTGATGTTGGTACACGGTTATGCGGTAAAATGTATCCGGTTCTCTTTTATCCGGGTTCCGGGCATTTTTGCATGGTTGTGTAATTTTGATAAGAAAAACAATGAAATCAATCTTTATAATTGGATTTTTAATCGCTGCAACCCTTCTCGTTGCAGGATGTATCAATCAGGATGAAGAGGACACCGTAGGAAAGACGGTGGTGCTTGCAAGCACTCCGTATGATACTGAATGTTCCAGTTCAAATGTCCTGAAAATTGTCTTTAAAGAGGCAGGATATGATCTTGAGGTCAGGACCGTTGATGTCGGCCTCGCATTTCTTGCGGTAGCGGGCGGTTCAGCAGACGCCTTTGTCGGTGCATGGCTGCCCACCTGCCACGGAAATTATTTCGAGAGCTATGAAGACCAGATGGACTTTGTCAGGACGAATATGCAAGGCACCCGGTGTGGTATTGTCGTGCCTGCGTATGTGGACATCAACTCCATTGAGGAACTCAATGATGTGAAAGACAAGTTCGACGGCAAAATCATAGGCGTTGAGCCGGGTGCAGGTATCATGAAGAGCACCGCAGATGCAATCGAGAGCTATGGTCTTGACTATGAAATCCTCGCCGGTAGTGAAGCCAGTATGATTGCGACCCTCATGAGCGCTCTCGATAACGGTGAATGGGTTGCAGTTACCGGATGGTCGCCGCACTGGAAGTTTGTGCGCTGGGACCTCAAGTACCTCGACGACCCGCAGGAGATCTACGGTGGCGTGGAGCATATCTCAACCTTTACCCGCACCGGCTTCAAAGATGAGATGCCTGAAGCATATGCAATCTTTGAACGCTACTCATGGGATGCATCTGATATGGAGTCCATTATGCTCAACATTGAGGAAGGCATGTCAGCAGAAGATGCTGCAGCTCTCTGGGTGAATGCTCACCCCGAGAAGGTCGCAGAGTGGCTGGGTAAGGCCTGATCATCAGGCATCACCCTCACTCTACCGGAACAGCAATCTTTTGTCTGTTTCCCCAATACTATTTTTTTCCCGTTCTGTGCGAAGAACACCGCGATTGGATGGAGGCATGATTCTGACATGCATGTGATATTCCCGCACCAAATCACGAGTTCGCGGCCACCCGTTTGAATACCTTCTTATGTGCTATTGCATCAATACTGATTTAGAAATGAAGAACGCCGCTGACCTCAGGGAAAAAGATCGTTCCATAGAAGAAGCAGATCGTATCCAGCGGTTCTTTGGCCGTCCCTTTTTTCTGAGCCTGACGATTGGCATCCCGTTCTGTGTCTTTAAACTGCTCTTTGGCGTCACTGCTGTCCGCATAGGGATAGAGACCTCACCCGCTCTTGTCGGGGTTGGGTGGCTCGTCATCGTATGGGCAGCAGCTGACCTTTTGATGAATACCGGACGCAGTGTCCTTGACCTGCTGGGATTGCCCGCACGCTTTGAATACTGCACGATTGCGCAGGCAGGCAGTATTGTGAGACGTCCGCTGGTCTTTCTTGCGATTGACACGCTCCTCTCGTTTGGTATTATTTGTTTTATGCTCTGGTCAGGGTGGATTACAAAGCTTTCTTCGGTGGAGGCATATCTCTGGTATGCGGCAACCACAATGAACCTGATCAGCATCTCGGTGGTGTTACTTTATAATGAGGTGAAGAGGGAAGGGTGAGGCGGATGACTGATAGGAATACTTCGTTTTTTCCATGGACCGCCTGAGCCCACACAGGTCATAACAGGGGGTATTTATGTGTCTGTGTATGGTGCTCTGTTCTGAAACGATTCCATGAACCTCAGATACCGACAGTGCATGAGTGAATCGAGAAGATCATATGACATTTTCGTTTAATTGTATGTTTTAGTATATAATCCGATATTTCTATTCTTCTTGGTATAAATAACGGGAACAAAGTACAATGCCAAATAGCGATAGTATATGAGTGCCAATCAATTTATTATTGTGAATATTGTGCGACAAATAAATTATTAATAATGACTGATTGCCATTTTGGACGTTAATAATACATGGATTGGATCTCCATTCTTGGAATAGATATATATAATGTCACTCTATATTGAAAGCTTGTGGTATTATGACAGTTAGTAGCTTCTTTACGGAGATGATGTCCGCAATTTCGGATGCAGTGATGCAGACGGCTGTACCGGTGATTGCGTTTCTCCCGGTGCTCATTTCTGCAATCATTATCCTGCTTATCGGCTGGATTGTAGGAAGGTTCCTCGGAAAAATTGTGTCAAAAGTCCTTGATAAGATCGGAGTTGATGATGCGCTCCGAAAAACAAGTGTAGGCAAAGCGATTGAGAATTACGGCATGGAGATCGTGCATCTCTTCGACCTTATTGTGAGATGGTTTGTCTATCTTATCGCCATTCTTGCAGCATCAAACGTCCTTGGGCTGACGATGCTCACCGATCTGATCAACAGTGTTGTTCTTTATCTGCCGCATGTTGTGATGTTCCTCATCATTCTCGTTGGGGGATTTATTCTGGTGGATTACTTTGCCGACCTTGCCGAGGCATGGGGCAAACCCAGGGGAATTGAGTACTTTGGTGCGATTGTTTTGATCATGCGGGTATTTTTCTACTTCGTCATTGTCATGCTCGCCCTCTCACAACTGCTCATCGATTTGACCATCATCTACACCTTCCTTGTCCCAATCGCATGGGGTGTAGGTATTGGAGCCGGTGTCGGTATCGCCGCCTTCCTTGTGTATGGTCTTAAGGATCGGGCCCCTGAGATGATGGACAATCTTTGTGAACGGATGAAAAAATAATTTTTTACCCTTTTTTTTGTTGGAATAACCCCGGTGGGGTTTTCCAACCGTTTTTTTGATGCGTATAACGGTTAGAAAGAACGTTTTTCTGGACAGAAGCTGTTCACTCAAACCCGATACGGTTCTGACCCGAGTGCCAGCCAAAGACTGATGGGTGATCACTTCCAACAGAGGACCATTATGCCAAAACATATCGGGATCGTTTCGTGCAGTGCTGAAAGTGCGGCCCTATGCTACAGCACTCTCTGCAGCGATGCACATGCAGTGATGGGGGAGCACATGCACCCGGAAGTCTCGATGCACACCTATCCGCTGGGGGAATATATTGCACGCATCCGGTCGGGGGGCTGGAACGAGGCGGCAAAGCTGATGATTGCATCCGCAGAGAAACTCACGTCTATCGGAGCTGAACTGCTCATATCCCCGGATAACACGATTCATGAGGTTTTTGAACAGGTTGCAGAAGCCTCCTCTGCCCCGTGGATACCCATTGCGGATGTCGTCGGAGCGGAGGCAGTATTTCAGGGCTACACGAAACTCGGTATTGTGGGGACAAAGCACCTGATAAAAAGCCCGGTCTATCCCGAAAAACTTGGCACGCTCGGCATTTCCTATGAAATTCCGGATGAAAAAGATCACGAACGAATGACCATTATTGTCCTTCGTCAGCTGGTGAACGGGATATACACCAACGAATCCCGTCTCTTTTTCAATGAGGTGATTGGAACGCTCAAAGATAAGGGGTGTGATGCAGTAATCCTTGGCTGCGGAGAACTCTCTCTTCTCGTCAACCCGGATGACTGCCCGCTCCCGGTGCTTGATTCCACCCGCCTGCTGGCACGGGCGGCGTTGAAGATGGCATTGGAAGACGAATAGGATAGTCATACGGAAGGGAATGTCTTTTCCTCTGGGTATTCGGGCGGATGTTCCTCGTAACCGGTATGAATTTCCTATTCCTCTTCTTCCGGTTATTTGTTTATTTATTTCGGGGTGTGCCGTTGCCTGCACCGAAATCGGGAATCCCGTGCTCCGGTTTGGTGAATATTGGCAGCGGCCCCAGGAATGATCTTCCTCCGTGCGTGTTGACCACGGTCAATGGATGTCCGGTTTACCCGTTATTCATCCGTCAGGTTTTTGGCGATGGGATTGAGCACCTTGGTCTGCCAGTAATCCTTTTTTCCGATGCGTAACCGGAAATATTCTGTTTTGGTGTCCATCAGGGCCCGTACCACTGAATGATTTTCCCATGTTTCTGACCAGCGTTTTGCATCTTCAACATCGAACCCCATGTATTCGTCGGTGACAAACATCCACTTGTGGTGGTAAATGTAGGGCACCTTGGGAGGTTTGGTTATCCGGACGTGGTGGTCGCCTGTGTTCAGGCCTTTGACGCCTGCCATGAGACCGCATTCAGGTTCTGTTGCACTATTCCAGTCGGGGCTATAGCAGAAGGTAACGTTTCCATCTCTTTCCGTTGGACTGACTTTGACAATTACGTCCTGTGTGAAATCAATGACTGTTGCGTTCCCGTCACGGAGAACATCCCGTGCCCGGGCGATCAGGTCACGCTCGGCCTGCGGGAGTGCTTCGATTCCGGAGACATGCACCCATTTGGTTTTACCTAATACTTTTCCTACGCCGTGAACACCCCGCTCAGAGCGATAAATGCCGTCTTTTCCTCTTGCCATAGTGTTTCCTTTGTGCACGGTTTTTTATTGGGGTAACTGATCATTGTCGCCCGGTGCGACCGATCCCGGTCACCCGGTGTATTACATTCTTTCGGTTATTCCTGCTGTCCAATTCATGTTGCCTGATTACTGATGCACACGGTATCCGGCTGTTTTGAGGTTGCGGATGAGGGCATCATCCCACTCCTCGTCCGTAAGATTGTCCAGTGTGGGTTTTATCTGCCCCCATATCTCTTCGAGTTCAGCGGTATCGGAAAGAAACGTCCGCCGATACAGTACCCGCCCGGCCCGTTTTCCCTGTGCATCACGGATGATGAGACGCCAGCAGCAATAGTCACGACAGACCTCGGGACGGGTCAGATGGACGGTGCACCATGCCTTCCCGGTTTCCTTGTCAAACCGCAGAAACGGACATGCCTGCGGGATGTTTTCAATACTGCTTCTGTCCTCAAAGAGGGCAATCTTGTCGGCATCAACATGGACTTCCTTGAGATCGCCGGAATAGTAGTTGTAGATGACAAAGGTGTAGTTGCCGCGGTCTTCTTTGATGGTATGGACGAGCTGCATGTTGCTGCAGCAGTTGCCGCACTGGGTGCATTCACAGGGGATGGTGGTATTCCTCCTGTAGAATAGATGGTATGTGCGGGGTAATGGTCATTGAATGAAAGGTTTGTTTTGGTGGGGATAAGGTGCGTGATTTGTTCTTGCTCTTGCTCTCAGGTCTCACCTGGTTTTTGGACAGATGATCCGTTCCGTGGATGGGACGGGGTTTTGTCCATTTCCGTATAGCCCGTTACCCGACACTGTTCCGGATAGAAAAGAGCGTGGTGAAACTATTGAAAGTCCAGTCTGTATTCGGAGATTGGATTGCCATAATCTTCAAGCCATTTTGCATCCGGATTTTTGGCAAAGACCATGAATTTTCCCATGTTGTCCGGGTCTGTGGCCTGGTGATACTTCATGTAGGTATGATCTTCATCTGTCGCAAGAATTTCGATTTTACCGAATTTATGCGACATGACAAATTTCGCTCTCTTAGCGAGTCCTGAGCAGGTAGTCTTTGCCTGTTCAAAGATACGGCATGTCTCTTCGATGGGAACCGAGAAATGGTAATTGCCGGTGGTTGGTCTGCACTGGAAGATATAATAGGGCGCAATACCTGCTGCTGCAAGGTTCTCCAGGAGTTCACTGAGAACCTCGGGGTCATCATTTACTCCCCGCAGAATTGGTGTCTGGTTTGTCGGTTTTGCACCGGCTTTTGTCAGAAGGTCAATCGCGTCCAATGCAACTGCTGTCAGTTCCTTTGGATGATTGAATTGTGTCATTATGTAGATGCGCTTCTCTCTTGTGCTGTATTTTTCAATCATTTCCACGAGTGACGGATCATTTATGATGCGGTATGGATTGTAGGCCGGCATCTTGGTGCCAATCCTGATGATCTTAACATGGTCTATCTCCCGGATTTTTTGAATGATGGATTCGAGTTCTGATGTTGCAAGTGTCAGAGGGTCTCCGCCGGTGAGCAGAACATTTGAGATTTCCGTGTGACTCCTGATATATGCAAGACTTTCTGTAAGGTCATCTATTGTCTCAGACTCTGTATCCATGAAGATACGTTTTCTGAAGCAGAACCTACAGATTCCCCCGCAGACATCACTCACGAGCATCAGGGCAGTCGGGCCGTATTTGTGCTGGATACCGGGGAGGACGATGTTGTCAGTCTCGGTTGACGGATCCAAGTCTCCCCAGTTCTCCAGTTCATCTGTTTCCGGCAGGATGATGCGTCGAATCGGGTCATCTTTGTCTTCCCAGTCAATCAGGGAAAGGTAATAATCACATGCACGAAACGGGAATATCCTTTCTACTTTTCTGAGTTTTGCGGCATCATCTTCCGGGATTTTTTTAATGTCATCAATTTTTGTAATATATTTAGGGTATGTCATATGTTCACCTCATTGTCCGGAATAGGGGTAGACTTTGGAAAGGAAGTGTCGGCAGGCATCGGAGGTGCGTGAGCCTGGCTTTCGATTCTTTCGTAATTGCTCTGTTATCTGGGAAATATAGGAGCTGTATAGTATCTCTACAGTAATTTAGCTACCGATAAACGTTTTCCATACGGGGCTCCACAAAAATACATCAATAAACTCATATTTATTGAAGAATTAAAAAATATAAATGGAAAAATATCTGCTTGAAAAGTGTGGAAAAAGGATCCCCGCTCAATAAATTGAAAGAACTCATACGAAATCATTCGATTCTTTTTATCCTCTTTA
>CAZBYH010000061.1:0-8856 GCA_964496155.1 uncultured Methanoculleus sp. | reverse complement strand
TTTCCCGGACATCCTGCTCACTCTTTCTTATCTTCGTGGACTTCATAATCTGCATCGACAACCGAGTCATCGTCCTGTGCAGATGCCTGAGTATCGCCTGTTTCACCGCTTGCCTGTGCTGCGGCCGCAGCTTCCTGATACAGTCTGATGGTCACTGCATAGACCGCCTCGGTGAGTGCCTCGGTTTCCGTCTTGATGGCCTCAGTATCATCGCCTTCAATGACAGATTTGAGTTTTTCAACAGCCTCTTCAACCGATTTCTTCTCATCTTCGGTGATCTTGTCTGCGGAATCCTTTAGGAGTTTTTCTGAGGTGAAGACAGCCGTATCTGCATTATTGCGGATTTCAATCTCTTCCCGCTTCTTCTTGTCTTCTTCCTCAAACTCCTTGGCATTGTTGACCATCTCATCAATATCTTCATCAGAGAGGTGACGGTCACCGGAGATGGTGATGGCCTGCTTGTTTCCGCTTCCGAGGTCTTTTGCCGAGACATTGATGATACCATTTGCATCGATATCGAATGCCACTTCAATCTGCGGGATACCGCGGGGTGCAGGGGGAATACCGGTCAGCTGGAATTTGCCGAGGGTGAAGTTGTCCTTTGCAAGTGCCCGTTCGCCCTGCACCACATGAATTTCAACACTGGTCTGCTTATCTGCGGCAGTGGTAAAGATCTGACTTTTTCGCGTAGGGATGGTGGTATTGCGTTCAATGAGTTTTGTGGCAATTCCACCCATGGTTTCAATGGAGAGGGTCAGTGGCGTAACATCAAGGAGAACAATGTCCTTTGCTTCACCGGTTAATACCCCACCCTGAATTGCAGCACCGAGTGCCACACATTCATCGGGGTTAATACCTTTGTCAGCGTCCTTTTTCAGAATCTCTTTAATTTTTTCCTGTACGAGTGGCACACGGGTGGATCCACCGACAAGAAGGACGTGATCGATTCCGTTTGCCGTAAGACCGGCATCGCTAAGGGCCTGCTTTACGGGACCCAGTGTTTTATCAACCAGGCTTCCAATGAGCTGTTCAAACTTTGCACGGGTAAGATCGATATCAAGGAATTTCGGGCCTGCCGCATCGGTGGTGATATACGGAAGATTGATATTGGTCTTCTGAACCGTGGAAAGCTCCTTTTTGGCATTTTCTGCTGCATCACGGAGACGCTGCATGGCCATGGGATCCTTCAACAGGTCGATACCTTCCTTCTTTTTAAACTCTTCAATAAGGTATTTTACCACACGCTCATCAAAGTCGTCGCCGCCGAGGAGGTTATCTCCGGCTGTTGCCTGTACCTCAAAGACACCGTCGCCAAGGGTCATAATTGAAACATCAAAGGTGCCGCCGCCGAGGTCGTAGACAAGGATAGTTGCCTCTTCTTCTTTGTCAATGCCATAAGCAAGAGCACTTGCTGTGGGCTCATTGATAATACGCATTACTTCAAGACCTGCAATTTTTCCTGCGTCTTTGGTTGCCTGACGCTGGGAGTCATTGAAGTATGCAGGCACAGTGATGACTGCTTTGTTTATCTTCTCGCCAAGGTATGCTTCAGCGTCGGTCTTCATTTTCTGAAGAATCAATGCCGATATTTCCTGTGGCGTATACTCCTTTTCATCAATCTTTACTTTCCGGGTTGAACCCATATCACGTTTGATTGACATGATGGTTCGACCCGGATTTGCAACTGCCTGGCGTTTTGCGACATTTCCAACAAGCCGTTCTCCTTCTTTAGAGAATGCGACAACAGACGGTGTTGTCCGTCCTCCTTCTGCATTGGGAATAACGACGGATTTCCCACCCTCCATGATCGACATGCACGAGTTTGTTGTACCAAGGTCTATTCCAAGAATTTTTTCTGATGCCATAATTTTATTCCTCTGTTATGTTTCCCTGTGACACTGCGACTTTTGCGCAGCGGATTACTTTTTCGTTTCTGCAATACCCCGGTTCAATTTCGTCAATGACGATTCCTTCAGGAGAGTCTGAAGGCACATATGCCACTGCTTCCTGTGTTTCCGGGTTAAACGGAAGGTTCAGACACTCGATCTTTGTAATTTTATGATGTTCCAGCACTGATTCAAGCAGTTTATGAATCTGTTCGAGACCCTCACGGAGGGTGTTTTTGTCAGATGACAGTGCACGTTCAATGTTGTCAGCGATAACCAACACATCACGGGCCAGTTGTTCAACAGCACGGCCTGAACGTTCATCCGATTCCCGGGAGATACGTTTCTTGTAATTCTCAAAATCAGCAGCAAGACGCAGATAACGATTTTTTTGCTCATCAAACTCTCTGTAGAGCTCAACCAGACGCTCAGCGTCTGTTAGTTCAGTCGGGTAATTATCTGCCATATCAGAGGACGAAGCGCCATCCGAAGGTGCAGATTTTTCATCTTTTTTCAGGTCCGGATTGTCTGTCATGATTACCTCTGCCGAATGGCAATTAGTGATTGGTATACTTAATTTATGGCTAGCTGTTCTATATAATGTTTACGGATCTTACAAAAAATTAATTCGTGTCAATATGCTTCAAACTTAAAAAAATGGGATTTTATCGTTTATTTTTCGGTTTTATTGATCGTTGGGTGTTTATTTGAATGCCACTCTCGTTCATAAGCTCCACCATTTTCGGCGGTGGGCTCTTCCAGCGCCACCATCCGCATTTCATTGCCGCGTCAGATATATGCTCTTTTTTTGCATATGTTGCAAGAATCTTCTCCCATTCTCGGATTCGTTCCGGATACAATTCCCGGACAATTTCATATTCCGATTCAAGCATGGCCGGACACATCCAGCACCCAACGCGCTCGAATCCCATTTCGTATAATGGATTTATCGCAAGTTCCCTCCACCATATGTAGAGGAATACCTCAAGCGCCCTCCATCCACGGATAGGAGATATATTGATCTGTCCGGAATAATAGGGATTTACGGCAACGCCGGGAAGTCCCGCCCGTGCAAATGATTCATACCAGCGATTTCCCTGAACGGTAACACATTCCCCCCGGGTTTCTCTCCATTGACGGACAGGTTCAAGTTTCAGCCATTCACAGCACCATCGGTCATCTTTTGCAGGAATGCCATTTTTGCGGAGTCCCTCCTGGAAATTCTTGCCCCGGAGCGTCAATGGGATAGCAAGCGATTTGACAAATTCTGTTGTTTCCGGAAATTCCAGCCCGGTATCGACATAGTAACAGTCGGTGACACCTGCTTTCCGGGCGAGTTCGCGGACAACGACACTGTCTTTTCCTCCGGAGAATGCAACATTGCACTCAGGACGCCCGTTTTTTTCCATTTTTATGAACCGTATGGCATGGCGTTCCAGGTTTTTGAGATGGGGTTTGTTACAGCGTATTACCTGCTCGCGGTCCGGGTCAGGAAGTGTTGCAGGCCGGGGTCTCCCCAGACTTTTTACCTTTACTACATTGTTCCGTAGCCATCCGGTTCCGTATCGCCCGTTTGCGTGAACGATAACCGGTCCATCGGTGAGATCAGATGTGCAGGGAATATTTTTGCCACCGAGGTGACGGTTTGCCCCATCGGCTACCTCATCGGTGATATCAACAATGCCTTTGGAAACCTCAGCAATAACAAACGGAAGGGCATCAGGAGTGAGTTCTATAGTATATTCCCGCAGAAGCGGATCAAATGTTAATCGGGCAAACTGAACTCCGTTTGCGATAATGGTGTCTGTCCTATCAATACCTCCCGATTTATTGAGGAGAAGGATTTGAGGAAGCGTTTCAATACCAAATCGGGTATTCAGATAATTTAGGATGACATTCCGGTCATGCTCCAGCGCAGGGCGAACATCATGCGGCCGGGTAAGGGGTATCTCATACCCTGATGTTCCACATCCGCAGGTAGACGCAATAAGCGGGACATTACAGTCCGGACACCAGAACAGGCTTTTTCTAAAAGGTGGTTCTCGAATGGAGTTTCTCATACAATGGTATAATGTATGTTTTTCTAACGCAAAAATACGTGTTATACTGCTACAGACACTGGTCATTAGATTTTTCATATCTCACGCTGATAGTTTCCGCATGAAAACTGCACTTCTTTCTGTGTGGGACAAGACAGGGATTATTGAACTGGCTCGTTTCCTGTCTGAGTCAAACATCACAATTCTGAGTTCAGGAGGGACGGGAAAGGCCCTTGCAGAAGCAGGAATTCCGTTTACGGAAGTATCCGCTTATACTGGTTCTCCTGAAATGATGGACGGGAGAGTAAAAACACTGCACCCAAAGATTCATGGCGGACTTTTGGGCAGGAGAGGGAAAGACGAACAGGTGATGGCCGAGCAGGGAATCGGGCCGATTGACCTCCTTGTCGTGAACCTCTATCCCTTCGAAGAGATGGCAAAAAAAGATCTTCCCCTCCCTGAACTCATTGAATTTATCGACATCGGCGGCCCGGCAATGATCCGTTCAGCTGCAAAGAACTTCCATGATGTTGCAGTGATAATTGAGCCCTCAGATTACCCCGTAATTATAGAAAAGATCAAAAAAGGAGACCTTTCAGAACAAGACCGCCTTTATCTTGCACGGAAAGTCTTTGCACGGACTGCATCGTACGATGCGGCAATCTCCAATTATCTGTACAGTATTGACCATGAGTTCCCCGAGATCTATACATTCCAGCTAAAAAACGGTCGTGAACTCCGATACGGTGAAAATCCCCATCAAAAGGCAGCAGTCTACGGGGAAAGCGGCATTGCGGGACAGACATCGCTTCAGGGCAAACAGATGTCCTATAACAATTACCTTGATGCCGATGCCGCAACAGCCCTTCTGCACGAATTTGACAAACCAGCCGCAGTCATTGTAAAGCATAACAATCCCTGTGGCGTTGCAACAGGAGATGCACTCCTCTCTGCATATCTCCGCGCTCGTGACACGGACCCGGTATCGGCATACGGGTCTGTCGTCGCCCTAAACCGTGTGGTGGAGGATGATGTCGCAGAAGAACTCGCATCAACCTTTGTCGAGGTCGTCATTGCACCGGGATATACCGACTCCGCACGGATAATCATGAAAAGAAAAGAGAACATGCGGATGCTTACCATACCCGAGAAAGAAAATGCACCCTATGTCCGTTCCATCAGTGGTGGGGCCCTCATTCAGGTGTCACCTGAATCAATCACCGACAACTGGACTGTGGTGAGCGAACGTGAACCAACTGCAAACGAATTTGATGCAATGAAGATGGCATGGAAGGTCTGCCAGCACACAAAAAGCAATACCATGATCTTTGCAGACGCCACTGCCACCATTGGCATCGGGGCAGGCCAGATGAGCCGTGTTGATGCAGCAAAGATTGCGGTAGATAAAGCTCAGTTTCCCCTTGAAGGCACATCTATTGCATCTGATGCATTCCTGCCATTCCCTGACGCCCTCGAAGAAGCAGCAAAGGCGGGTGCAACAGCACTGATTCAGCCGGGCGGATCCATTCGGGATCAGGAAGTTATTGATGCGGCAAACCGTCTGAATGTTGCAATGGTCTTTACCGGCGTCCGGCATTTCAGACATTAACTCTATTTTTTTAGAATTATGATATTGTAGCAAAAGATTATATCATATTCGGGTAAATACCTCTCCGGGTGTATTACCTATGAGTGGTCGTTTTATTTGTCGATAAGCCCCGTTTTTTTGACACTACCCTAAGGGATGGTGAACAGACACCGGGTGTCACGCTGACTCCTGAGCAAAAGCTTGAGATCGCGTGTGCCTTGTCTGATATTGGAGTACATGTTATAGAAGCAGGTTCAGCTGCAGCTTCAGAAGGAGAGCTTACCGCAATCCGGTTGATTTCTGACGCAGGTCTTGGGGCGGAGTGTTGCACCTATGTGCGGGCACTTGCCTACGATATTGACCTTGCAGCAGATGCAGGAGCTGATTCCGTTCACCTCGTTGTTCCGGTGAGTGATCTGCATATAACAGAAAAATTGCGCAAGACCCGTGAACAGGTATATTCGATGGCAATGACTGCTGTTCAGTATGCAAAGGAGCGGGGACTTGTGGTTGAACTATCTGGTGAAGACGCGTCCCGTGCGGATCAGGCATTTCTTAATCATCTGTTTACCGATGGTGTTGCCCATGGAGCCGATCGGCTCTGTTTCTGTGATACCGTTGGGATTCTGACACCAGAACAGACGGCAGAGTATATTCCTCCGTTAACCCGTATTGCACCGGTCAGTATCCACTGTCATGATGATCTCGGGTTTGCCCTCGCAAATACCATCACCGCATTACAATCAGGCGCCTCATGTGCGCATGTCACCGTGAACGGTCTGGGTGAGCGTGCAGGCAATACCCCGTTTGAAGAGGTCGTGATGTCGCTTGAAGTGCTTTATGGAAAAGCCACCGGCATTAAGATGGAGCGTATATACGCGCTTTCGACACTGGTGTCACGCCATACCGGAATTGATCTTCCGGCAAACAAGGCCATTGTCGGTTCCATGGCATTCACCCATGAAAGTGGGATTCATGCTCATGGAGTGCTCAGGAATGCACGGACATATGAGCCTGTGCCACCTGAGATGGTCGGAAGAACCCGAAGGATTGTTTTGGGTAAGCATTCCGGAAGTGCCTCTGTTGAGGCGTCTCTGACAGAAATGGGCTATATCGTCACATCCGAACAGCTCGCAGCAATTCTTGCACGAGTAAAAAAGCTGGGAGAGGAAGGCAAGCGGGTCACGGATGCAGACCTGATGGCAATAGCAGACAGTGTCCTGCTCTTAGTATGCGCTCCGGTGATCAGTATGCGTCAGTTCTCTGTGGTCTCCGGCAACCGGTCAATTCCAACTGCATCAGTAACGATGGTGGTGAACGGAGTCGAAAAAACCGGTGCTGCTACCGGGAACGGGCCGGTTGATGCAGTCATTAAGGCATTGCAGGACCTGGTTTCCGATGTTGCTGATATCCGGCTTGAGGACTATCATGTGGATGCGATCACCGGTGGTGCAGATGCACTGGTAGATGTAACGGTTAAATTGAGGAAGGGCGGTAAAGTAATTACATCCCGGGGCGCGCGGACTGACATTATCACCGCAAGTGTTGAAGCAGTAATTGCCGGGATGAACCTATTAATGAGGGAAGAAAATGAAAAGCGGGGCTAAAATACTTGTTGAGAGTCTGCTGCACGAAGGGGTTGATACCATTTTTGGCTACCCCGGCGGCACCGTTCTGCCGATATATGATGAATTGTTTGATTCCTCACTCCGGCACATCCTTGTTCGCCACGAACAGGCAGCGGTTCACGCTGCGGATGGATATGCCCGGGCAAGCGGCAGAGTTGGTGTGTGCCTCGCCACCTCAGGACCTGGTGCCTGTAATCTGGTCACGGGCATCGCCACTGCCTACATGGATTCGGTTCCGCTTGTGGCAATTACCGGGCAGGTTCCCACCACCCTTCTGGGAAATGATGCATTTCAGGAATCCGACATCACCGGAATTACACTCCCTATTACCAAACACAGCTATCTGGTAAATAAGGCGGCTGAACTCGGAAAAATTGTTCATGAAGCCTTCTACATCGCCGGTACCGGGCGTATGGGGCCGGTCTTAATCGATCTTCCTAAGGATGTGCAGACCGATCTTGTCGCTGACTCAGAACCGGTGCCGGACAAAATATCGATACGGGGATATCAGCCGACGGTGCAGGGGCACCCGAGACAGATTGAAAAGGCGGTCAATATGATAAAAGCGGCAGAGCGTCCTGTTATCTATGCAGGAGGCGGTGTGATCGCGTCAGGTGGTGATGCAGAACTGATACGCCTTGCAGAGACCCTGATGATTCCGGTGACAACCACCCTGATGGCTCTTGGAGCCATTCCCGCCCATCATCCCATGAACTTAGGAATGCTGGGGATGCATGGAACCCAGAGTGCAAACTATGCCGTGACGGAATGTGATCTTCTCATCGCAGTGGGTGCACGGTTTGATGATCGGGTAACCGGAAGGCTCGAATCATTTGCGCCCAATGCACAGGTCATCCATATCGATATTGACCCTGCGGAGATTGGCAAAAATAAAGCCGTAACCCTTCCGATTGTGGGAGATGTCAGGCAGGTCTTAACAGAGATTAATCTGAAATTGACGGGAAAACGAGCCGGGGGTTCATGGAACGACCGGCTGGCAGTATGGAAAAAACAATCCGTACTCTCTGCGACAGCAGATGCCGGTCTTTTACTTCCTCAGTTTGTCGTCCGGACACTCTCCGATATTCTCGGTGAGGACGGAGTCATCGTGACAGAAGTGGGTCAGAATCAGATGTGGGCGGCACAGTATTATGCATTTACGTGTCCGCGTCAGTGGATCACGTCAGGCGGTCTTGGTACCATGGGATACGGATTCCCCGCAGCAATCGGCGCCAGTATGGCCTGCCCAAACAAAACGGTTGTAGATATTGCCGGGGACGGGAGTATCCAGATGAATATTCAGGAGCTTGCAACCGTTGTCCAGTATAATATTCCGGTAAAGATCATGATCCTGAACAACCAGTACCTCGGTATGGTCCGCCAGTGGCAGGAACTGTTCTATGACCGGCGGTATTCCTACACCGAACTTTCGCCGGTTGATTTTGTCGGTATTGCAAAGGCCTACGGCGTGCCGGGCATCTGTGTTACTGATCCGGCTGATGTGAAGGATGCAATCCAGCAGTCACTTGACCATGACGGGCCGTTTTTGCTTGACTTCAGAATTGAGCGGGAAGAAAACGTCATGCCGATGGTTCCGGCAGGCGCTGCCATCAATGAGATGATATTGGAGGACAAGAAATGAAATCCCATACCATCTCAATTCTGGTAGAGAACCGTCCGGGTGTCCTCTCCCGTGTGGCCGGTCTTTTTACCCG
>CAZBYH010000060.1:0-9017 GCA_964496155.1 uncultured Methanoculleus sp. | reverse complement strand
GTGTCGAGCCCGAAGCTGAAAGTCCAAACAATCTTCCTACACAGTGAAGTAAATCTGAAGATGAAATAATTAAACCTTGGATACTGCCCTACTTTAATTGTTTGTGAACGTGATTTGATAGAATATCACGTGTGTTTTGTGGATTTTAAAACTGGCACAGCTGGGGATTTTATAAGTGACAGTGAGGGCCAGTAAAAAACAGGACAGATATGGTTGGCCATGAAGTCACATTCAGAAAATGAAGTATATGTGCTGCAGGATATCGTTTTCTCAAGAATATTCAGACGAAAAAAAGGGCTTTCCGCTATTCAGTGTGGGTAGATATAACCGTTTTCACCACTTTTGTCAATTCATACCTGCATGAAGATTCCCAATCGAGAATGATTAAATACAGCTATTCTTGAACATAAAGGAGCCCATGGTCATTGATCTAATATAGAGTTTGATCCAAAAGAAAAATGCTTTGACATCTGGATTGAGTCCTAAATTCGCTCAGAATTAACGTTTCCCAATTGTAAGCATACTGGCTACAAGGTGTCTGTATTAAAGTTTGAGAGGGTATTGGAACATGAAGAATATCATTACGAGGGTATACTTGAGACAGGATCCGTTGCAGTTTAACTTATCCATATGAAACAGCGGAAACCCAAAAAAAGGTTGTTTTAGAATATGTTGAAGATCTGATCGTCACCGGTGTCTGAGAGACGCTTGCGCTCTGTAGGTTCTTCAACAAGTGCAAGAACCGGAAGATCCATGTTTACACCGGGTACGAATCCGAACATCTTCTCCATCTCTACCTGCAGTGAGTGCATGAAGAGTGCATTTGGAATGTCCATTGCACAGAGTTCCTCGCACTGTCCACAATTTATGCAGGAGTCAGATATGTGACTGAACCTGATAAGGTGGAACATGAAAGGTGGCGGAACCTGTCCGGGAGTAACCAGATGTCCTTTCTTTGTCGAACATTCGACGCAGTAGCAGATTGGACAGTTCTCAATACACTGGTAACATTTGATACAGCGTGAGGTCTCGTCCATGATGAATTTCAGACGGTCTTCACTCTCGCCAAGTTTACCGAACTGTGCTGCACGGTGCTTGTCCGCGAGTTTGAACATTGCATTCTCGACTTTGCCCCGGATTTCAATGCCCTTGGGAATAGGTGCTGCAGTTTCAACTGCACCGGCTTTGACTGCACCATTGAGAAGTGCTGCTCCCTTGTCGCTGCATACTTCTACGAATGTTGCCTTGCCTGCTTTGTCACCGATGACTCCCCAGTTACCACATGCAAGATCGCACTGGCGGGGAATCTTTGTTTTACAACGCTGACAGTTTGCACGGCGTCCATAGCCCTCTTCCTCAAGTTCGTCGATTGAGATGCCTTTGTGTTCGCCGTTTTTGTCAACGACAATGAACTGGCCTTTATCAATCTCTTCTTTGACGATTGTGTCAGGATCCATGTTGAACTTGTCGGCAATCATTTTTCGTGCCTCTACCGGAGAAACTGCTCCTCCACAGTTGAGACCGATCATGATGACATTGTCGAGGTTGATCTGGTTCCGTTTGGCCAGCTCATACATTGCCTTTGCGTCACATCCCTTGAGAGTGATTGCAAGCTTCTCCTTCTTTGCACCGTCAAGATATTTCTTGATCAGTTTCGGAAGGAGAAGTGTTCCACAATGGAGTGATCCTGCTGTGTCAGCGAGTTCTGCAGGGTCCCTTATGAGTACAGGGGTTGCATCATAAATGTCGTACCCCCTTTTCACCGTGAGGACTGCGTCAACCATGCCGCTTTCAAGAGCATACTTGAGAAATGCTGTGACTGCACCGCCGCATTCTCCTTTCTCAAGGATCTCAGCGTCTGTGGACCATGCGTATACCATATCTCCTTTAGTTACCATTTTCAGGCCTCCTGGATCTTTTCAACCTTAATTGCACAGGCCTTGAACTCCGGAATCTTAGCGATTGGGTCAAGTGCATTGTGGGTCAGGAGATTTGCGGCACACTCTTTGAAGTGGAACGGCATGAACATGACGCCTTTCATAATTTCGGATGTGACCTTTGCAGGCACTTCAACTTCACCACGACGGGTGATTGCTTTGACCATTTCGTTGTCCTTGATGCCAAGTGTTTCAGCATCTTCGGGATGGATCTCAATCCATCCTGTCGGGACTTCGCTTGCAAGGGTGTCTGAACGACGGGTCATGGTACCTGTGTGCCAGTGCCAGAGACAGCGGCCGGTGGTAAACACGTATGGATATTCGGCGTCGGGCACTTCAGCGGGTGGTCTCCACTCGATTGCGTGGAAAACACCTAAACCGTCAGGGTGAGAGCACTTCCCGATGTGGAGGATAGGTGTACCCGGGTGCTCTACTGTGGGGCATGGCCAGTGCAGTGCCTCAGGCTTGTTGAGACGCTCGTAGTTCATCCCTGCATACGACGGTGTCAGTGATGCCATCTCGTTGAATACGTCCTCTGATGTTTCCCATGCGAACTGGTCTGCGTATCCCATTGCTGCTGCAACATCCGCGATGATCTTCCAGTCGAGTTTTGCCTGTCCAGGTGGTTCCTGTGCTTTTCTCCACATCTGAACACGGCGTTCGGTAGATGTCTGGGTGCCGTCCTTTTCTGCGTAGCAGGTGGCGGGGAGAACAACGTCAGCGCGTTCTGCGGTCTCTGTCATGAAGATATCCTGGACGACGAGGAACTCAATGTTATCGAATGCATGCTCGACGTGGTGAATGTCAGGATCAGAGAGGAGGGGGTTTTCTCCCATAATGTACATTGCCTTAAGTTCACCTGGATTATCGGTTAATACATCCATCATCGTCGTAACTTCGTATCCGTTTGCAGGTGCACAGATACCGTCAGGGAATCCCCATGCGTCTTCGAATTTCTTGTGTGCGACGGGGTCAATGACCTTCTGGTATGCGGTGAACACAACCGGGAGGGCTCCCATATCGCAGGCGCCCTGCACATTGTTCTGTCCACGAAGTGCGTTCACACCGCCTCCGCGCCTGCCGATGTTACCGGTAAGCATCTGAAGGTTTGCTGTGGACTTGACGTTGTCAACACCACAGGTGTGCTGAGTGATACCCATTGAATAGAGCAATGCGCTGGATTCAGCGGTTCCGATCCACTCTGCCGCAGTCCTGAGCTGTTCTGCAGGGATGCCTGAGATCTTCTCAACATTCTCCGGCAGGTAATCGTCCTTCAGAACCATTGCTTTGAGTTCTTCAAAGCCTTTGGAACGGTTCTGGACCCAGTCCTTATCTTCCCAGCCGTTACGGATGATCTCTCCCATGATACAGTTCAGGATTGCGACATCACTGCCTGACTTGAACTGCATATAGAGATCAGCCTGCTTCCCGGTACAGGTTAAACGTGGGTCAGCGTAGATGAGTTTTGCGCCGTTCATCTTTGCCTGCATAACTCTGCGGCCGATGAGTGGGTGCTGCTCAAACGTGTTGGACCCGATAATAAAGACACACTTTGACTCTGCGATGTCTCCAATGGAGTTTGTCATTGCGCCGGAGCCGAATGATGCTGCAAGTCCTGCGACGGTTGAAGCGTGGCAGAGACGTGCACAGTGGTCGATGTGGCGTGTTTTTAACACACCTCGTGCGAATTTCATCAGGGCGTAGTTGTCTTCGTTGGAAGTACGTGCTGAGGAGAGCACTGCACACTCGTCAGGCTTGTACTCTTTGAATTTTTTGGCGATGAGGGCGTTTGCCTCCTCCCATGTTGCCTCCACAAACTTGCCGTCCTTTTTAATGAGCGGTGTGGTCAGGCGATCTTCACTGTTCACAAACTCGTGGGCGTAAGTGCCTTTCGGGCAGAGTTTACCCTCGTTGACCGGTGACCGGTGATACGGAGCGGTATCAATGACCTTGCCATCCTGGACCACTAAGTTGAATGAACACCCTGTCCCACAATAGGGACAAGTTGTCTGAACGTATTTCATGTCCATTGTCATAACCTCTAACAAACATAATTTGATGTTGTATTATTTAACAATAGTGTTTAACTGTGAATTTATGGTTATTATTGGTGTAAGGACGTTTTTTCACGGTATTTTCTCTGACAGAGTGAAATATGAGATTATAAAAATAGTTAACTATTGGGGGAAGTTATTTGTTATTGTATAAGGCCTGTCCAAGTTTTGGTTCAAATGCCGCATCGCTTTCTGACCTTATGGCATGGGCAAAGAGAGCGAGTGGGATATCCATCGGACATAGTTCTTCACACTGGCCGCAATTGATACAGGTGTCACTAATGTGAGCGAACCGTCGCATATGGAACATTGGGTTTGGGGGGACCTCTCCTGATGTGATCATCTTTGAATTGCCTTTGAGTTCATCCGCGATTGTGAAACAGACCGGACAGTTCTCGATACAGGAATAGCATTTGATGCAACGGCCGGTTTCTTTCCCGATTGTTCCCCAGAGATCTTTGCTGAGCTCTCCAAAGTCATTTCTGCGCCATTTTTCACCGAGTTTGAGCATGGCATTCTCGACCTTGCCGCGAATTTCAATGCCCTTGGGGATAGGTGCTTCGGTCTGGAGAGCACCTGCTGCAACAGCCTTGTTCAGCAGGTCAGCTCCCTTGTCGCTACATACTTCAATAAAGGTGACTTTTCCCGCTTTCGGGCCGATAACTCCCCAGTTGCCGCAGGCAAGATCAGCCTGGCGTGGGATTTTGTACTTGCAGCGACGGCAGTTGGACCGCCGGCCGTACCCCTCCTCCTCGAGTTCGTCAATGGAGATCCCCTTGTGTTCATCGCCATACTCAATGATGAACTGGCCTTTGTCAATCTCCTCCTTGTGGACGTTGTCGGGGTCGACTTCGAACTTCTCGGCGATCATCTTACGGGCGGTGATAGGACTAACCGATCCACCACAGTTCAGGCCGATCGTTGTGATATTGTCGAGGTTGACGGCGCCCCGCCTTTCGAGTTCGAGGAGTGCCATCATGTCACAGCCCTTGACGGTGACTCCGATCTTCATGTCCTTGCTGCCATTAAGATATTTCTTAAGTGGGCTGGTCACGAGCAGTGTGCCGCAGTGGAGCGATCCAGCGGTGTTTGCAAGTTCTGCTGGGTCCTTTATGAGGACAGGGGTTGCATCGTAGATGTCATACCCTTTCTTCACTGCAAGGACTGCATCGACCATGCCGGATTCAAGGGCGAACTTCTGGAGTGCAGTGACTGCACCACCGAGCTCTCCTTTCTCAAGGATCTCAGCGTCTGTGGACCATGCGTATACCATATCTCCTTTAGTTACCATTTTCAGGCCTCCTGGATCTTTTCAACCTTAATTGCACAGGCCTTGAACTCCGGAATCTTAGCGATTGGGTCAAGTGCATTGTGGGTCAGGAGATTTGCGGCACACTCTTTGAAGTGGAACGGCATGAACATGACGCCTTTCATAATTTCGGATGTGACCTTTGCAGGCACTTCAACTTCACCACGACGGGTGATTGCTTTGACCATTTCGTTGTCCTTGATGCCAAGTGTTTCAGCATCTTCGGGATGGATCTCAATCCATCCTGTCGGGACTTCGCTTGCAAGGGTGTCTGAACGACGGGTCATGGTACCTGTGTGCCAGTGCCAGAGACAGCGGCCGGTGGTAAACACGTATGGATATTCGGCGTCGGGCACTTCAGCGGGTGGTCTCCACTCGATTGCGTGGAAAACACCTAAACCGTCAGGGTGAGAGCACTTCCCGATGTGGAGGATAGGTGTACCCGGGTGCTCTACTGTGGGGCATGGCCAGTGCAGTGCCTCAGGCTTGTTGAGACGCTCGTAGTTCATCCCTGCATACGACGGTGTCAGTGATGCCATCTCGTTGAATACGTCCTCTGATGTTTCCCATGCGAACTGGTCTGCGTATCCCATTGCTGCTGCAACATCCGCGATGATCTTCCAGTCGAGTTTTGCCTGTCCAGGTGGTTCCTGTGCTTTTCTCCACATCTGAACACGGCGTTCGGTAGATGTCTGGGTGCCGTCCTTTTCTGCGTAGCAGGTGGCGGGGAGAACAACGTCAGCGCGTTCTGCGGTCTCTGTCATGAAGATATCCTGGACGACGAGGAACTCAATGTTATCGAATGCATGCTCGACGTGGTGAATGTCAGGATCAGAGAGGAGGGGGTTTTCTCCCATAATGTACATTGCCTTAAGTTCACCTGGATTATCGGTTAATACATCCATCATCGTCGTAACTTCGTATCCGTTTGCAGGTGCACAGATACCGTCAGGGAATCCCCATGCGTCTTCGAATTTCTTGTGTGCGACGGGGTCAATGACCTTCTGGTATGCGGTGAACACAACCGGGAGGGCTCCCATATCGCAGGCGCCCTGCACATTGTTCTGTCCACGAAGTGCGTTCACACCGCCTCCGCGCCTGCCGATGTTACCGGTAAGCATCTGAAGGTTTGCTGTGGACTTGACGTTGTCAACACCACAGGTGTGCTGAGTGATACCCATTGAATAGAGCAATGCGCTGGATTCAGCGGTTCCGATCCACTCTGCCGCAGTCCTGAGCTGTTCTGCAGGGATGCCTGAGATCTTCTCAACATTCTCCGGCAGGTAATCGTCCTTCAGAACCATTGCTTTGAGTTCTTCAAAGCCTTTGGAACGGTTCTGGACCCAGTCCTTATCTTCCCAGCCGTTACGGATGATCTCTCCCATGATACAGTTCAGGATTGCGACATCACTGCCTGACTTGAACTGCATATAGAGATCAGCCTGCTTCCCGGTACAGGTTAAACGTGGGTCAGCGTAGATGAGTTTTGCGCCGTTCATCTTTGCCTGCATAACTCTGCGGCCGATGAGTGGGTGCTGCTCAAACGTGTTGGACCCGATAATAAAGACACACTTTGACTCTGCGATGTCTCCAATGGAGTTTGTCATTGCGCCGGAGCCGAATGATGCTGCAAGTCCTGCGACGGTTGAAGCGTGGCAGAGACGTGCACAGTGGTCGATGTGGCGTGTTTTTAACACACCTCGTGCGAATTTCATCAGGGCGTAGTTGTCTTCGTTGGAAGTACGTGCTGAGGAGAGCACTGCACACTCGTCAGGCTTGTACTCTTTGAATTTTTTGGCGATGAGGGCGTTTGCCTCCTCCCATGTTGCCTCCACAAACTTGCCGTCCTTTTTAATGAGCGGTGTGGTCAGGCGATCTTCACTGTTCACAAACTCGTGGGCGTAAGTGCCTTTCGGGCAGAGTTTACCCTCGTTGACCGGTGACCGGTGATACGGAGCGGTATCAATGACCTTGCCGTCCTGAACCACTAAGTTGAATGAACATCCTGTCCCACAGTAGGGGCAGGTTGTCTGAATGTATTTCATGTCCATTGTCATTACCTCGAACATGTTGTTTTTTATATCCAGTGTTTATAAATGTGATTTAACCCGTGAGAGATTAATGGTGGGATATGCAAAATGTGTCCTTTTTAGGCCAAACGATGCGTTATTTGGTCTTATTTGATTATTAAGAAAGTTAACTAATATATATTTACAATTTGATATCTCTCGTACCGCAGCGCATTATTTTGCATGACAATGTGGGTCATAGTGATATTGACACGGCAGAACCTGTAGTATGATCTCAACGCATTACTCCGCATGATAATGTGGTTCACTGGGCAAACAAAAATAGGTGGGAAATAGTGTAGATTATTTAATGGCTGTATCTTTTTTCCAGACGTACAGCAATAACAACAATTGTTGCAGCAAAGAGAGTCTGCATCAGTAGTCCTCTGTTGAATTCGCTCCATGGATTAAATATAATAATTGCAAAGAGCGGCGTTAAGAGGGAAACCAGATCATGTTTTGGCTTCAAAATAGCAATTCCAAGGATGATGAAAGAACTAAGGATGCATCCCGCTATTCCAATATTTTCACCTAAATTACCTCCTACGGCTATGTTAATGGCAATCCCTGCAAAAGCAACTATAGGAGCCGATATCCAGGCATATTTGGGCACTTGGTATGCTGATAGAATCTTGTCTTTCATAACAATCACGGATATAAATTTCTCAAGAAGAAATTAGCTGTTGTAATACTAAGAAGATTGGGTTTACATTTCACCAGATGTTCGTCTCGTCTCCGGTACGAAATGTGAAAATTGTTCTTTAACGGGGTGCTGGTTTAGGTTTTCTTTTTGGTTTTCTTCTTGGTGATACGAACCGCGTTAATCACTGGTTCACCAACTACTACATACCGCTTGATAACCTGGCCGAGAACCTCAACGACATCATCTTTATTGATGTCTTCCTTTGGTGTTGTGAACATCTTAACGGACATTAAACCGCTCACGTCAGCGATATGAAACTGAGGACGGTTCAGTGATTTAAAGAACACACGTTCAACAACCCCTTCAACTCTGACAATCTTACCAATATCACTTGGGTGGATTGCTGCCATTCTGGTCAGGACTGCTTCTGTTTCGTAATAAGGAATCAGGTCATCATACTGGCTCTGACTCATGTAGTTCAGTGCTGTTGGAATGACAAACAGCATGATAAGAACTGGAACTGCCCAGAGAAGGCTGCGGTAATCCCCTGAGACGGTTACATAAATGACTAAAATAAGGGTAAGGGTTGCTACAAGCCCAAGTTGGATGATTGAAACCCTTACCGTTGTTCCTTTAATTTTCATGTTTATTTAGATGCTGCCATAATGTCTTCCTTGAATGAGATCCAGTAGAGGACACCAACAAAGAGCATACCACCGACAATGTTGCCGATAGTGACAATGATGAGATTGTTTGTCCACATGGTGGTCCAAGTAAGGTTTGCAACATTTGCAACACCGAGGACATCTATCTGTTCAGCGCTAAGTGCTGCCTTTGTCATCAGACCCGCAGGGATGAAATACATGTTTGCGACACAGTGCTCGAATCCGGAGGCAACGAAAGCCATGATCGGGAACCAGATACCGACGATTTTACCGATTGCATCATCCGCGCAGATACCGAGCAGAATTGCAAGGTTCACGAGCCAGTTACAACAGATAGCCT
>CAZBYH010000059.1:0-9024 GCA_964496155.1 uncultured Methanoculleus sp. | reverse complement strand
CTATCCGTGCAAATATTTCTTTTTCGTCCCGGATTTCCTGTGCTTCATCCTGTGCCTTATCTTCCGGTTTTTTCTTATCAAATAGCTTCATTCTACACCTCCGGGGTCATTGAACTGATAAGAATTACAAACATGACACTGCCCAGGGGAATTATCGCATATATCACCGCATAGAGAAACAGGGGGTCTGTATCACCACTGATTGTTGACATAATCGACTGCAGGATGATGAGAAAGAGTGTTCCTGCGACGAGTGCTGTCACGTATGACTCTGAGATTAATGCCAGCACTTCCAGGAAATTTTTCTGCTCCATCCGATTCTCCCGGGTATATTGTTCTGACTTTGTACGGAAATACTCCGTCAGATTACTTCCGGCTGAAATGCTTGCAGATGCACCCTGAAGAAATTCTCGCATTCTGGCGCTTGGTGTATACTGACCGGCAATTCTCAGGGCGTCAAGGAGGTCTTTTCCAAAGATATCAATTTCCCGTGCGATATACCGCGCTTCAACAGCACTTTCCCCGTATATTTTGCTCTCTCCGAGGAGACGGAATACTTCTGCCGGAGTAATGCCTGCTGTTGACATCGCCGTGATATAATTGATTGCGTAAGGAAGGGTTGCATCAATATTTCTTTTTCTTTCGCCTACCATGATTCCCGGATAGATAAGAAATAGTGCGTAGGTAATTCCCCCAAATATGATAAGGGAGAGAACCATAACAATTACGCCGCCGATTAATGCTTTAAAGGGGTTCAGAGCGACGATAAAGTCCGGCATACTTCCGTAATAGACAATACGGTCCGGGAGACGCAGGGCATAGGTAATAAAGCCTATCAGGACTCCGAAGATTAATCCGACAAGGGCAGAGGTGACATAGGCTGTTGAAAGATATGCTTCAAACGGCACCGTCATTCGTGCGCGCATCATATCATTGCGCAAATAAAGAAAATCGTCCCGCTTTTCTTTCAGGCGTTCTCCGATAAGATTGAAACAGAGTCTCTGATACCTATTCATAGAGATCATTCCTGACAAGTTCCATCACGGTTTCCGGATTACGATAATAGGAGAGCAACACTTTTCCCACCTCCTGGAAGTGTCGGATCTTTTTTAACCGCATCCATTCCAGAATTTCCTGACGGCGTTTCAGTTCTTCCCGCATGCGGGCGTCATTCCATCCTTTTCCTTCCATGATGTCTTCCAGAATGTAGGATTTTCCCGAGAACCGAATTTCATCGGTGGCTGCATTCCATTTAAAGACTTCATTGGTGATCAGTTCGTTCGTTCGGGGGTCAATATCGAGGATCTCAATAAGTGTTTTATTGCGCCTGATTCTCTGACCGCCAAATCGTGCCTGAACCTGAATGCTCACCAGATCAAGGGCACTGAGCATATTTCGGGGTACATTCATGGGGGGGTTTTCAAACCGGTGAACGACACTGGCAACAGAGTCTGCGTGGGTCGTTGCATAGGTTACGTGACCCGTACTCATGGCCTGGAAGAGGGTCTGTGCCTCTTTTCCACGCACTTCACCCACAAGGATGTACTCGGGGCGCTGACGGAGTGCTGCGCGCAGCAGTTCATACATATCGATTGAGCCCTTCCCACCGCTGTCAAACGATTCCCGGGTAATCGATGGGATCCAGTTCTTGTGCGGAAGCTTGAGTTCACGGGTATCTTCAAGCGTGACGATCTTTGCCAGAGGGGGAATAAAGAGTGATATTGCATTCAGGGATGTTGTCTTTCCTGATGCTGTTCCTCCTGCAAAAATACAGGATTTACCGTTCTCTACTGCAAGCCACAGAAATGCAACCGAAAGGGGAGAATAGGTACCCCACTCAATGAGATCGGTTGGTGTGATTGGTTCGTCCTTAAATTTACGGATGGTGAATGTGGAACCATGGGCCGTCACTTCAAAACCCAAAGTCATCTGAATACGTGACCCGTCTGCCATCGTTGCATCAAGCATAGGTTCGGCAATTGAGATGTATTTTCCTGCACGCTGGGCAAGCTTGGTGACAAATGAATCCAGTTCATCAGCCCGTTCATATGAAAGATTTGTCTGGATTGATTCATAATTTGAATGATACACAAATATGGGAGCATTGACTCCATCACAGGAGATATCTTCAATATATTTGTCATGCATGATGGCGTCAATACGCCCGTCTCCGATGAAATTCTTGTGAATATGGTAGAGAATCTTTTCCCGTGATATCGGGTCGAGTTTTATACCGTAATCGAAGATGATATGGTCAACTGCCTCTGTCAGGATGACGTATGCACGTTCTTTTGTGAGATCCTTGGTGTTGATGTCCAGCGTCTCAAACAATCGCTGCGTCAGTTCCTGCATCAGTGAACTTTCTCCTTCAGAGAGTTCAGGTTCGATTACGGTGTAAAGGTACTCATGCGTGGTATGGTTGAATATGATGCGAATGTAGGCATACGGTTCATTTACCGGGTATAATTCAATCTCTTCTATTCCGTCACCAGCACTTTGGGGGATATCTACGAGGGTTCCATGGATAGCGGCGTCATATTCCACAGCCTTGCCCATAACTTTTCCAAACAGACCCCGACCGATTTTTTTCTTTTTCCCTTCCGGTTCTGTCGTTTCTTCTGGGTAAATTTCAGCAGGCTTCAGTTTTGACAGGTTCAGTTTGTTGAGATCCCCCTCCGCAATTCCATCCAGTGCGGCTAAGATCTCTTTTCGGTTACCCATCTCAAAATTATATGCACGGTCTGAGATGTGAAAATCCTCAAGGTCCAGTTCCGCGCCACCTGAGAGAATCAGGTCTGAAAAACGTGCCGCTTCTTCTGCACTGATGATTCCGTCTTTCTGTCTCCATTTCTTAGATTGAGAAACTGAAGAGGATTCTGTATCATCTGGTATGATATCAATCTGTTCTTTGCGGATTTTTTTATTTCCTTCACGCGAAACCTCTTCAACTATTCGCGTAATTTTGGTTGTAGAGTTTTGGGACTGAGTGCTTTCCTGAAGTTCCGCTTCATCATACACATCCACCAGTTCGTTAATGAAATCATCCGGATTTTGGTGGGAGGAAATTTCTTTTTCTGAGGTTTCTGAATTCTGTATGTCCTGGATAATTGAACCAAGACCTCCTGTCGGTTTCCTCTCAGGTATGTCGCTAAAATAATCTCTGTCAGGGATTTCGTCTCTCTTGTTCAGCAATTCATGGATGATTCCGTCAATTTTTGTTTCAGTTTCATTCTCAGACATCCTGCCCGGATCCCCTTCGGCAGGCAAGGTCGAATCCTCCTGGATGTCTGCTATGAGTGAATCAAGACGACTGCTTTTTGGATCTGTGATATCATCTGACATTTCATCAGAAATGTATACGGGTGGGTCATTCCGAATAGACTGGATGAGTGAACTGAGGTGTGACCCGGATTCTTGTCCGGAGCTACTGTCTCCAACAGTGCGATAATCTCCATTATCGTCTTTGGATTCCGTAATTTCGGGTATCTCTTCTATCCTGGGTACAGCGGTTTTTGCCGCCCGATTGATAGTCGTATCCTCAGATTTTTCTTCACTGGCTGCATAAGGAGTGTTACCATCCTTCGGTTTCGGTTCATTTAGATCCTGCTTCTGTTCCGATTTGTTTTGGATTCCTGCAATAATGTCTTTGAGAGTGGATTGTTTTTTTCCAGTTTCAGGCGGAATGGATATCGGAGCACTCTCCCGTGCGATGGACTGTTCTGATGAATCGTTACTTAGATCTTTTTTTACATCCATTTTTTGGATGTCGGCGAGCATGTCCTCAAGAGTTTCATTCGGCCGTGCATATTCTGAAAAAATGTTTATTTTGGGTGGCTCATCCGGTTTGGTGTTTGTATTTTCGATATCAGAAACGTTTTCTGTTTCATCAGTCAGGTCGATTGTTTCATCTTCGATAGGGGTAATCTGACTTGTTTCTTGTTCTGGAGAAACATCATTGCTGGTTTCTTTTTGTTTGCCCCCACGACGCAATCCACTGAAAATCGATTTTTTCTCATTCATTTCTTCAACCTCAAATCTCGATTACTGTATCAAGCAATTCATCATTGAATTCAATCCTGTACTTGTGAAAAGTGCCTGCCCTGTCCTCAACAATGCAGTCATAGATGCCATGCGTAAGTTTGAATGCCACGATTCCATCCGGCCCGCTGATTTCACTCAGCAGAAGCTGTCTTCCCTTTCTCATGGAAACTCTCGCCCCTGCAAGTGATTGACCCCCCGATATCATTCGAAGTCTGATGGTGCCTCTCCCTTTTCTGTGTTCACCAATTTCAGGTAGTATTTCCAGACTTTTGCTTTGTGTGTGTCCTTTATTGTATATCCTGCACCCTGCAACCACTGATTCTGCAGTAGGTTTCTCTGTCAGGTATATTTTAAACTTCAATGATTTGTCGAGCAAATAAATTGCTTTATCACCATAGAGGTTCCCCTCCCTTCCCAAAATGGCTGCACCCTCAATGGCGCCATCGACAAGAATGAGTAAATACTGATCTTTTCCCCCAATGGATAGTGCAAGCCCGGATCGTCCGGAGGCGTTCATTTTTTGTATGAGGTCTTCTGATTCATACTCTCCGGCATATTGAGCGTGTTCAACCATACGTTTTATGTCATCTTCAATATCCATGTCTGATCTCCACTCCCCCTTACCGAGATGATATCAGAGGGTCTGCACCCCTTTTATTGCAAGGCGAATAAGTCCCAGATTTGCATCTGTTGAGGTTAATACAACCAGATAGAGGTCCTCAAACGGTGCAAGAATGCATTTCCCCTGTGGCGTTTCAAGAATGATCTGTTCAAGGATACCAATTCCGAGGTCATCTGATATCCTGGCACCGGCGCGAAGAAGATCTTCAGCAATAGCTGCTGCATGCTCAAAATCACCGTCTCCTTTTGAATTAATAGGAAAACCTTCAAAAAACGATGAAACGGCAATAACCCCGGGTTGCCGCAGAATTCTCTCAAGCTTTTCCTCTTCTGAAAGCGTTGTCACCTCTTCATCCGGAAGGGACGCATGATCGACAAGCCATTTATTCCGGATTGACTGGGTAATTATCTCTCTTAATTCTGGTTCATTGTAGGAATAGATCGCAGACTCAAAAAATGGCTGATCTCTAAAGAAAAGTATTGCATCATTTCCTTTCAGTTCAGTTTCATTCTCATTGTACTGGGCAATGGCAGGCACTCCATTTTCCATCAAAAGATATCCCTCCCCGTTCGACCCCCGCAGGGTAACCCCAGCTATTATTTGTCCGGTGAACTCAATTAGTTCTTTAAAGGAACCCTTGAGATTTGCAACCTCTCTGCCTTCCGGAAGCATGGGTATCACAGTGCAGCTGTGATTCGATCACGGTTTTTCTTCAGCTCATACCGAATTCTTCCAATGTTAACATCCTTTTCTGCGACAATTGCAATAAGTTCGTCTTCAGAAAGGGGTGACAGAAGAATTGGTCCGTTTTGACACTCCACAAGCATCTGGATCATCTCTCCCTGACCGAGCTCTGCACCCATTGCTTCAGAGGTTCCCATTCCGGTCGAAGCCATTGCACCGAGCGCTTCAGTGTCAATATCTCCTTTCTCTGCACTCTCTATAACAAACCCGTCTCTCCCGATTACCACCGCTGCGGTAATCCCATCCAGCCGGAGAAATTCCATTAATATTGATTTAAGCATTTTCAACACCAAATTCGTTGTTCTGTTTTTCTGACGAACGACCATCTTTTTTTGGGACCATGACAAATTTTACCGGCATTTTGCCGATTGCATGGGTTGCACATGATATACAGGGATCATATGCACGAATTACCATCTCGATCTGGTTCTTACCGCTCTCTGAGATTGTACCGTTGGAAATTACTTTTCGTGCAACATTCTCAACACCCTTGTCCATTGCCCAGTTATTCTGGCAGGTTGCAACAATCAGATTGCATTTTTCAATAAATCCATCATCATTGACCGTATAATCATGGATGAGTGTTCCGCGGGGTGCCTCAATAATGCCAACTCCCCGGTTATTAACCACCGTATCCACCGGTGTCCGGATATCATCTGATGTAATCGATGGGCTACTGAGAATTTCTTCTGCCCGTTCACAGGATGCGAGGAATTCGATATACCGTGCCGGATTATAAGCCAGTGTTGTCTGGACAAGACGCCCGAATTTTTCTCTGTACTCTTCAAGAGCTGCATCTGCTGCAGGTGTTCCCATTGAGTCAACGATATTCAGACGCGCGAGAGGACCAACACGGTAAAAACGCCCATCCTTCAAACGGGAAAATTTGAGATATGACCAGTCTTCGGAATACTCTTCGATAGTATCCAAATAATCCTTCCCCGAAAATGACGCAATGGGAGATCCACTGGCGTCAATAACTTTTGCTGTACCTCCACACACTGAATGTCTGCCATGTTCCGCCGTTCCCATGAATGCTGTTTCAACAGCACCGAATGAAAGGTCTGTTTTATCTAAAATGTCCCGTGCAAGACCCCAGCAGTCCTTAGCTATTCTGGTTGCCTCGTTTGCCATTTCAAGGAGCTCAGTTCTCTGTTCTTCTGTTATCGCGTGTGACATTCCTCCGGGAATTGCAGATGACGGGTGAATTGGTTTCCCCCCAATGGCCTCTGTGAGGCGCTGGCCAAATTTCCGGACTTTAATTGCACTCTTTGCAATTTCCGGTTCTTTTTTTACCAGACCGAGGATGTTTCTCTCCCCGGCAGGGACCTCATGACCAATGAGAAAGTCCGGGGCTGCCAGCATAAAAAAGTGCAGAGAATGGGAGTGAACAAATTGCCCATGCATCAATAACTCCCTGAGTTTTTTTGCGGTATCGGGGATTTGGGCACCGAATATCTGATCACATGCCATGGCCGATGCTACGTGATGGGATGTTGGACAGATTCCGCATATTCGTGGAGTAATCCGTGGTGCCTCTTCAACCGCTGCACCAATCATGAATTTTTCAAATCCGCGAAGTTCAACGACATTGAAATGTGCACGTTCCACCCCCCCGTTGTCATCAAGATCAATACGCACTTCTGCATGTCCTTCAATCCGGGTGACAGGACTGATATTTATCCGGGTCATCTGTTCCCCTCCTGGGATATGACTTCACGGATTTTTGATATTTCTTTGTCTTCCATTACCTCACTCCCCATGGTAAATGCATACATTGTGTGTCCAACGTCGTAGAGTTCTTTTTCGATCTCTTTCTTGGGAATATCGGTCAGATCGGCAATTCTCCTGACCATCAGGTTATAAATATCTCTGCATGGCTCTCTGATAATGTCAAGAGATGGCCCATTGCAGCCGTGGCAGGGAATATTATTCTTTGGGCATGATGCATTGCATCCGCAGAAGGTAACCGGTCCGAGGCAGAGATATCCCTGACCCAGAAGGCAGGTATCCCGATCAGGGATTCCGACATGACGCCTTTTGAGTGACCAGTCCTTTACTTCACCCATTTTGCGGTCGCATTCAGAGCAGACTGATTTCCGGGAGAGATTAATCGTGTCCCCCTTTATCAGCGGAAGGATGATCTCTTTAAGGCGTTCCTCTTTTGGCGGACAACCCGGAATATAATAATCAATTTTTACCATATCACCAACGGCAAAAACGCGGTAGAGGAACTCCGGCACATCATGGGGTATGATGGCATCCTCTTTAACGGTACCAACGCCAGTATACACCGTTTTGAAGATCTCTTCTCTGCTACTCATCATGGAAAGCCCCGATATCCCTCCGTAACAGGCACAGGTGCCAAGCGCTACAAGCACCCTGGAATTCTTCCGTATTTTTTTCAGACGCTCCTGATTTTCTGCATTTCGCACCGCCCCTGTTACAAAGGCAATGTCAATATCTTCAGGTGGCTCTTTTACGTCCATTATTACCGGAGAATATACAATGTCTGCGGCTTCAATAAGATCCAGAATCGCTTCATGGAGGTCGAGGACGGCGATTGTACAGCCAGAACAACCGGCCAGTTCTTCGATTGCAATCTTCATTTGTTTCTCTCCATCATTTCAGGATCAGCTTTTTAAGACAGGCATTTGGTCCGGTGTGGATTATTTCCAGTTTAGCGCGCTTCCCGGTGATCTCTTCAACAGCGCCAACAACATACCCACATAATGTCTGGCAGTACGGCCCCCCCTGTTCCTGTCCTATTCGCCTTAACGTCTGGCGGACAATGCAGTCATGAAATACCAGATAGATGAACGTCCCGCTTTCATCATTTACGATGTAATCTTCCTGGTCTCCGCGCTTCCACGGTTCAAAGGAATACTGTCCATGGAGAATGTATGAGAGTTCACGGAGCGCGTCCTCGACATCATCCTTTTTTTCAAAGTACTTCGCGACTTCATGGCCGAATTTTTTGCCCGCACGGTAGGTAACCGCATTCGCCCCCCTGCCGGCGATCTCCTCAAGAGATTTTATGATGTAACCGTTCATCTGCATGAGCCCATGCAGGGTAACTTCATATTCTGAAGCAGGAGGATCACACCGCAATGGCACATCCTCTGCTTTAAAGACATGATCTGTTTTGAACTGCCTTTTTGCTTCGTCGATATAGCTTGCAGGCATGCTCAGATCACCTTTTGGAGCATGTTGCAAACCTTCATACTGATGTACATTCTTCTCGATGGCACAGCACCTTTGTGTTCAAGTGCCTGAGCCGGGCAGATTTCATGGCAAGAAAGGCACCCCATACAGTTCTCCGGGTGTGCCGGATAACAAACGCCATCTATTAATTGAAGTACTTTCATCGGGCAGTCTTTAACGCAAAGACCGCAACCGACGCAGGCATCTTCGTCAACCTTGATTTCTATCATATGTGTCCCCCCTTAAGTCAGAAAGGAACCAGGACTTTCCGTCACTGGTTCGAAAGCAATAATTGAATCTTGTGATTGATTAGTAAAAATCCTTCCGATGAAGGTTCTGAAATTAATATTTATACTTAAACAAAAATTAAGCCTTAAATAGTGCGTTATTGGGACAAGGTAAGAAGCAGTTAA
>CAZBYH010000058.1:5827-9066 GCA_964496155.1 uncultured Methanoculleus sp. | reverse complement strand
ACAGAAAACCTCACCAAAAAATACAACGGAAAAAATGCTGTTGACAATCTCAATTTAGAAGTCGGGGACGGGGAAGTATTCGGCTTTTTAGGCCCAAACGGGGCAGGTAAAAGTACCACCATTCTCATGCTCACCGGGATGATTGAACCCACGTCGGGAAGCTGCACCATCAACGGGGTGAATGTAGCATTAAATCCCCTCAAAGGAAAAGAAATTCTCGGCTATCTGCCCGAAGATGTAGGATTTTACCAAAATCTTACCGGACATGAAAATCTCGACTACCTCGGGAAATTCTATCCCATGAGCAACAGTGAGAGGGAAGAGAGAATTGAAACACTTCTAAAAAGTGTCAGGCTCCAGGATGTCCCGCAGAAAGTTGGCGAATATTCAAGGGGAATGAACCAGAGACTCGGCCTTGCTCTTGCTCTTTTAAACGACCCTGAAGTGGTCATTCTTGACGAACCCACCGCAAATCTTGATCCCGAAGGTGTCCTCAGGTACAGGGAGATCGTAAACCAGCTGGCAAAACAAGAAAAAACAGTCCTCATCTGTTCTCATATTCTCTCAGAAGTAAAAGCGGTCTGCACAACACTTGGGATAATTTCGCAGGGCAGACTCGTTGCACGGGGATCTGTCGAAGAGGTGGAGGATGAACTGATTCTGCAGAGCAATACCTCGCAAAAGATAGTCATCAGATCGATAAACCCGGATGTTTATGATTTTATTGAATCCATATCAAACCCCGATATCCTGGAAGTAAACAGGCTCAAAAATCGCATTGAAATTCAGGTCAAAAAAGACATACGGGACGAAATTGCAGAAGAACTCAAAGAAAACTGCTCCGGTATAACAGAGATGTACCTTGACAGGCCGGGTCTTGAAGATCTGTTCCTGAAAGTCTACAGGAGGGAATAGAGAGTGAACCTGAACCGCCTGATGACAATATCTCAAAAGGAGTTCTCTGATCATATAACCAGCAAACGATTTCTCCTCATTCTATTAATTATCTGTCTGGTCCTTGGGGTTGCAGCCGCAAACGGAGTAACGAACTACAACGACTCACTTGAAAAGTATAAAAACGGAAGTGAGGGATATTTATTTTTCCCCTCTATCCTTCTGGCATTTAACCGGATAACCAACGCGATTGGCCTTGACGGACTGGGTGCGGTGATAGGAATTGCAATCGGATTTGATCTGGTGTCAGGGGAGAGAGAGGGAAAATCCTTAAAGACAATACTCTCACAGCCCATATATCGCGATGAACTAATAAATGGCAAGGCAATCGGCGGGATAATCAGCCTTTCCATAATAACTCTCGCAGGATTTCTGACTGTACTTGCACTATTTTTAATTATCGGGATTGTTCCTTCAGTTGATGAATTTTTCCTGATAGGTGTCATCTGGCTGATTACCCTGTTATTTATGATATCAGCCTTCTCTCTGGCGCTGATGTCTTCGGTTCTTGCAAAAACAAGCAGCGGCGCACTGATTTTGTCTCTCATTATTCTTTTCACCCTGATGTACATCATCCCTGTTGGCGGAGGGGAATTTGGCACATCAATCCTGCTCGGCCAGGAACCCTCGGGTGATGGGTATAATTCCGGATCGCAATCCCAGGTTGAATCATTTGAGAATGTTCAGTATGAATACCATCAGAAAAAAGCGGCATTAAATGATTTTTTTAATCTGTTTTCAATACAACGAGTATATAACGATATAACAAGCCCGATAACGATGCCTTCCTGGTATGTAATAAACCAGATTGGTTTTTCTGATTATTCTCTCAATCCTGACATTGCAGAAGGAATTGAAAAACCGTCGCTATGGGACATTATAGGCGATAAGTGGATGAAAATTATCGTCTTCATCATGTGGCCGGTCCTTTTTTTTGGGATTGCATATGTACGGTTTATGCGGATGGATTTGAGATGATTTGGGGGTGTGTGGTATGAATGTTAAACGGATAATTCTCATTGGGTATAAGGAATTTCAGGACCATCTGACAAGCCGGCGTTTTTTAGCCCTTCTGTTTCTGATGCTGACAATAACAGGAGTATATGTCTCTAAAGATATTGGCTCCTATTTTGAGGCCCTGGGCAGATACAATAGCCCCCTTGGATATTCAATATTTGGCATGCCAAAGGCGATGAACATTTTTGGGGGGATAAAAACCGGAATTGGAAGCGGTTCCGTATTCGGATCAATAATTGCCATTGCACTGGGTTTTGACCTGATAACAAAAGAGAGGGAAACCGGTTCAATCAAAGCGTTGCTGTCGGTTCCGGTTTATCGCGACGAGGTCATCAATGGAAAGGCGCTGGGAGGAATTATTGCAATTACATTTGCTGTAACGGTTGTTTTCGTACTGACCTTCGGCATAATGTTGGTATACAGTATTGTTCCCGGACTGAATGAACTTGGTTTCATATTTGTGTTCTGGCTTGTGACAATTCTGTATCTCTCAGGTATCTTTGTGATGTCTGTTATGATCTCATCCTTTACGAAGACAAGTGGAATGTCGTTTATATATTCGTTGCTCCTTCTTCTGCTTTTGACAAGTGTCATTTACTCAACCGGCAACTTTGCTGTTGATGTTGTAATGGGGCCTAAACCATCAATGGATACGGCGAATATGGATACATCTGAGATCGATGAATATTATAAAGAGTCCAGTGCCTATTATCAAAGAAAGATGGAACTTACCAATCTGGTATTTTATGTTTCTATTGACAACAATTATCGAAAAGTTGCCACGGCCCTTATCGAACCTGAACATTACCTCAAAGACCAGTCAGATGATATGATGAACAATCCTGACCGTCCTGAACCGAAACTATTCGATATGCTGGGCAGGTTATGGGGGTATATTTTGTTCCTGATTGCATACCCGGCCGTCTTTTTCGGTATTGCCTATGTCAGGTTTATGCGGATGGATTTGAGGTGAAAGGCAAATGAAATGGACAAAATCTGATATTTATTCCTGGGACCGCGGGTATTAGAGAATATTTATAATAGATTTTAGAAATCCATTATTCTTTTTTCAATGCAACAGCAGACGAAATTTTATTAAAAAACCTACTGATAAAACCCGCACATGCTTCATCCCAGCAGTCCGCGCCCTTCCTGACGCTCCATTCTTTCTTCATCGACTTCACTACATGCTTCCCCAGCTTTGCCGTGAAGATATCGTCTGAGGTCAGAAGGTCATACACCGTCAGCCATTTCCTCATAATTTCAAC
>CAZBYH010000058.1:0-5727 GCA_964496155.1 uncultured Methanoculleus sp. | reverse complement strand
CTCCTGAGCTGGGGAACGACAATATCAGGAATCTGGTTCGGGGTAGAGAAACGGACACAATAAAGCCCGGTTCCGCGCTCTGCCAATACCTGTTCAAATTCTTTCTGTGTGATTCCTTTTTTGGCAGGAGCAAAGAAATATTCCATGGACGGTGCTTCAGCATACCCCCGACAGAGTTCAATAAATTCCCCCATCTTCGCCCGGGACACCGATGCCGCCACATTCCGGTTTGGATCAACCGGGTCAATGACAATCAGGGGATCACTAAATTGTTTGCCCTGATGCCCGGCGATATCGATGATCTGCCCCGTCTGCCAGAAGCGTCCGGCTTCGATAAGAGGGCGAAATCCCCCATACGTAAGCACGAGAAGTTCACACAGATATCCGGCAAACCCTTCCGTCATCAGATCAGAGCCGTACACCCCGCCTGCCTTTGAAAACTGTTTCATTAAAAGGACATCATCCTCAAGACCACCAACATGGGATTGAATATACCGGGCGTGAAACGGCGTCCGGTCAACAGCGCTTTGAATCCGTGCAGCATCCGTCACTGCATAACAGGGAACCAAGTCTACATCATACCCGGATATAGTTGCGTTAACATACGGATGTTCCGCATATTTTTCAACAAACCGGCCCCCAAAACGCGATGCAATCGATCGCCCCAGAACAAGACCTTCTTCTTCGAGGGCTTTCCGGGGCAGTTCAGGAGGGTAGAGCATGAAGACATCGATATCACGATCACCGCTCACCCAGGTATTACGTGCAACAGAGCCAACAACCATCCCCTGTGCCGTTTTGCTTTCATTCACCGCCTGCAAAAGCATCTCTGCGACCATACAAATATTCTCTATCTCCTCTTTTTTCGGGCGAATACAGGACAGCACGGTTTCCTCGGTTTCATTTCTCAGGTTCATGCCTTTATCTCCATGATATCCTCATATATCGGCCCGTGAGGGGTAAGGGTGCTTTTTTTAAGCGTAATGGTATCAATGGTCATCTGTCCGAACTGATACCCCGATAGTGTTTCCACCGCAGCGCGCAGTGAAGAGTCGTAATGTTTGATGCGGCAGAGAGTCACATGAGGAGTGAATGTCCGGTCTTCGGAGGGGATGGGGAGAGGAGAGAGCAGACGGTCCATTTTAGCCACTGTTGCCTCACCCCACCCGTTATCGGAGACATCAGCCCAGACAATACGTGGGCGTTTTTTGGGATGAAGCTGTACCCCGGATACGGTAATCACCGCTCGCGTAAATGAGAAATCAGACATTATTTCCTGTACTCTCTTCATCACGTCATCTGAAATTTCCCCCAGAAACTTTACCGTAATATGCGCAAGCGTGGAGTCAACACACGAAAGTGCCGCATCACTCCCCCGGAGAACATCCTGCGCCGCAGCACATTGATTTCTGATATCATCATTGAGTTCAACCGCAAAAAAAGCCCGAACCATATACTGATACTATTGTACGGTTCATCACATAGGATTACCCATACCCCCATTATTCCGGACTGAAAAACAAGTCTTATTTTCACATCAGAAACATACCATTGGTATACGAATCCATGGGGGATATTTTTCTGTGACAAATGCAGCTAAGATCAATGTGTACACGCTTGAAAACTGCCCGAACTGCGAACTCCTCAAGGAGTACCTGGATGCGGCAGGTATGCCGTATACCATCCGCAATATGATGGAAGCAGAGGCATTGACAGAACTCAGAATTAATGGTATATTCGTCCGTGAAGCACCGGTTCTCCAGGTCAAAACGACGTTTCTGATATCAAAGGATCTCTTTAATGCGGGCGGCGTTCGCGGGGACGTCGTTGATGTAGTGCTTCGGGGAGATTGAATGCCAAAAAATCCCCGTCGTGCAGAGGCTCAGCAGACGCTTGATGGCTTTTCTGTACCAACTCTTCCCAAGGTCAGAACATCAAGGGGCCATATTGTAGAATGGGACCGGGAACGGATCGTCACACAGATTCTCACCGAAACGCAACTTGTCGAAACATTTTACGGGGGCGAGGGTGCAGATGAACAGCTTGCACGGGAGATTGCACTTGATGTTGAAAACAAGATTAAAAAGCTCAGACTAAAATCCCTTTCCGGACCATTAGTCAGAGAAATTCTCAACATCACCCTTCTTGAGCGGGATCTGATCAGTTATCGGAATGTATGTACCCGCGTCGGTACACCGGTCTATGATGCACATTTAATCGATGTGGGCAGAGGGTTTGAGGCGCATGACAATGCAAACCTGCAGGAGAATGCAGAGACATCGCATAAAAAGAAAGCGGATAAAATCAGTAAGGAACAATACCTGCTTCAGATGCCTCCCGAACTGGCTGATTACCATCTGTCAGGCGATCTCCACATCCACGATCTTGAATATTTCGGAACGCGCCCATTCTGTCAGGACTGGGATCTGCGGTATTTCTTTTATTACGGTCTGATGCCGGATGGCAGTGGAACAAAAGCATCGGTCGCCGGCCCTGCAAAACGTGCGGAAGTGGCGATACTCCATGCAGTAAAGGCACTGGGCAGCGCCCAGACGAATTTTGCCGGCGGACAGGGATACTATAATTTTCTGACATTCCTTGCACCATATTTCGAAGGACTCCCCGATGAAGAAATAAAACAGCTCATGCAGATGTTTGTATACGAGATGACGCAGATGATGGTTGCCCGCGGGGGGCAGGTAGTATTCTCATCTGTTCAGCTCTCACCCGGCGTGCCCACCCTCTGGAAAGAGAAGCCATGCGTCTACAAAGGAAAGGTATGGAACGGAATACAGGCACCGGAACGGAAATATGGCGAGTTTGAACGGGAAGTCCGGCTTCTTTTTAAGGCTCTGATGGAAGTCATGCTGGAAGGCGATTACTGGGGGAAACCATTTAACTTCCCCAAACCTGAAATCAGCATTGAACCCGACTTCCTGACAGAGGATGAGGAGTTCAACAAAGCCAATCCTGATGTACCGTCATACCATGACCTCTACCTGATGACATTCGAACTGGCCTCAAAATACGGCACACCGTATTATGACAACCAGATTCCGGCATACCGTGGTGCCGGAGAAGGAATTTCCTGTTACCAGTGTTGTGCGTATCAATTCTCTTCTCTTGCAAGCGAAGACGACGATTTTTATGATAAAATGCTCTTCAAAGACGGAAAGCATTTTTCCATGGGTTCATGGCAGGTACTGTCCATAAACTGCCCCCGTGCAGCATTTAAAGCAGCAGGGGATGACAAACGGCTCTTTGCAGAACTCAAAAAACTGATGGATGTCTCGGTTGAAATCTTCCGGATAAAACGGCGCTGGATGAACAATATCCGTGCAACCGGACGGATGCCATTTGCTATGCAGCGGCCAAAAGACCCCAATGATCCGGATATGGAAGAGCGTGGCCCGGTTGCAGTCGACCTCGAGGGACTGGTGTATACCATTGGGATAGTCGGCGTTAACGAGATGGTCCAGCACCATACCGGATACCAGTTGCACGAAAACCGTGACGCGTTCAATTTTGCCATCCGGGCATTAACCGAGATGGAGCTCTACTCTCAGGAAATCACCCAAAAAACGGGCATGACAATAGCTCTTGCCCGAACACCTGCTGAGACAACCGGACAAAGATTCGCCATCGCCGATCTGATTGACAAGAGGTTCCGGCCACATGCAGAAAAGGTGATCAAAGGGGATCTGGAGGCAGCAATCCCGGAACTGGGACAGAAGTTTGATCTTCCTATATACTATACGAACGGCACGCACGTTACCCCGGGTGCAGACGTTCCTTTGACAAAACGGATTGAGATTGAACATGTATTCTTCCCCATTGTTGACGGGGGTAATATATTCCATATATGGCTGGGGGAAGCACGGCCTGACCCACGCGGTCTGATGGATATGGCGATGAATCTCTGCAGAAACACCCAGATAGGCTACTTTGCCTTTACCCGTGATCTCACCGTATCTCTCAAACTGTTTAAAGAATATAAACCGGAACAGAATCCGGAATCATGCCTGTCTGTTGCTGACAGACGGGTAGAAGTATAACTATTTTCACCCCTCATACAGTATAGTATGAGAGGGCCATCCGAACCAATCCTTTTCCTTGACATCGGGAGAGGGACACAGGATATATTACTTTATTCGCCAGACCAGCCTATTGAAAATTCCGTCAAAATGGTTTTGCCGTCACCGAATGTGATCACCGGCATTGCAATTCTGAAGGCTGCAGAAAAGGGACAGGCAGTCCATCTCGAAGGGCCGGTGATGGGGGGAGGGAAAAATACTCAGGTCATGAAACAATGGCTTTCCAAAGGGCTCAGACTCTCTGCAACACCCTCCGCAGCGCTGTCTATTCGTGACAACCTTGATTACGTCAGGAGCCTCGGGGTAACGATCACGGGTACCGCCCCAGATGATGCCGTCATCGTCCGAACCGGGGACTATATGAAAGCTGAACTGCAGGAGACATTCGCAACGTTTGGCATTGAATACCCGAAAAATCTGGCAGTGGCAGTGCAGGATCACGGCTACAGCCCGCATATGAGCAACCGGAAATTCAGATTTCTGCATATGAAAGAGATGCTTGAAAAAGGGAACTGGCATATCGACTCACTCATTCAGGATCCCCCGGACGCATCCATGACCCGGATGCATGCAATCCTTACCACCGAGCCTGATGCACTCGTCATGGATACCGGCGCTGCGGCAGTGCTGGGTGCATTGCAGGACCCCGTTGTGCAGAACGCACGGGAACAGGGTGTCACCATTGTTAACGCAGGGAATGGGCATACCCTGGCCTTTACCATAGAGGGCGATGAAATATGCGGCGTTTTTGAGCATCACACAAAAGTGCTTTTGCATAACGGAACATGCAGAGATTACCTCACAAAACTTCAGAACGGCACCCTCGCCAATGATGAAGTGTTTAATGATAACGGGCATGGAGCAGCAGTGCACCGGGCATGTAACTCATCCCTCATCGCCGTCACCGGCCCAAACCGCAGACAGCTCCTTCCGGATGCCTATCAGGCATCACCGTATGGTGATATGATGCTCACCGGCTGCTTCGGGCTTCTTTCCACATGGATTGAGACCAGAACCAACAATCCCTGAATCTCTTTTTTAATTCCGGGAGTCATGAATGTGTCACACGTAGGTGTGTGCAGGATTCCTTTTGGCATGCACCGCCGCCATCGGCTCCCGATAAAAAATGCTAAAAAAGATAAGAATTATTCAGCGTCGTCCTGGACGAGCTGGACATTCGAGATATCGTGCTGGCGTTCTGCAAGACACTTTGCCTTAAAGATATTTTTGCCAGCCTTCCCGATTGCAATGCCGCGGTCTTCTTCAACAACATCGATAAACGCGACAAGGTCACCCTCTTCATCTTCTTCAAAGACGACAGATGTCACCCGTGCCGGAAGGAAACAATTCCTGAGGAACTGTTCAGCGTCATCGGAAAATTCAACGACCTCAATGCGCCTTCCTAATTCATCAGATGCTTTCTTGATGCTTGAACCCTGCTTTCCAATTGCACGGCCCATCTCACCTGGATTAATAACGAAGATCAGACGCTCGTTTCTCTCATCAATGATACAATCCCGGCTGCCTGCGCCGGTTAACTGTTCAAACTCGGACATGAGCTGAAGGCTCTGTTCGTTTAGTACAATTTCTCCCATATTATGCCCTCTTGAGTGAAAGGATATCAGATTCCCCT
>CAZBYH010000057.1:0-9317 GCA_964496155.1 uncultured Methanoculleus sp. | reverse complement strand
TTCTCCGGTTCCCTCGCAGAGACTCATCAAGACATCGGAGAGATTCGGGTGATGTCGGGCGATCGTCTGCACAGGTAGATTCAATCTCCATGCCCACGCGGTGTGCTGCATCCTCTGCAAGGAGACGCGTCTTTTCATCAAGATGGGCAATGACTCGTGTGAACTGATGTTTTTCAAGGTAGCGTGCAAGAGATGCCGATATAAATTCGCGTTCCTCACGGTCCCAGTAACCCGTCACCGGAATATCATAGTGTCCTGCCGGGTAGATGGCTTCCAGTTCACGTGGCACAATCCCCATCGGGGATGTCAGAATCAGTTCATGTGCCCGATTCTGGATGGCAAACGTAAATTTACGGTGGCTCTGTGATAGGGAATAGGGTTTCCGCGCAGAGCAGGGGAGAAGGACCACCGTATCTGTGCGGGTGGGAATAAACCGGTCAATCACCCGGTCTACAAACCGGCTGACTTCTATCCGTTTCAGGGAGTCTGCACTGTTTGCCGAGAATGGTGTAGCCCGTACAATCGGGACAACCGGTTCAGAGTATGCGGGTTTTGCATCAAGCAGACGCATTACTGCCACCTGCCACGCGGCATTTCGAACCCGTTTCTCGATAAATTCACGGAATACGCGGGAACGAATAAACCAACTCGCAGATGCAATTTCGGTATCCAGTGCAATCCGGTTATGTAACTGGAGATCGTTATTCCTGCATCCTTCACAGCTACACATGCCAGAATCATGCACCTCATCATACGAAAACTCGCCATCCGGTGTGCAGAATTTACCCTGTACGGTCAGCAGGTCAACTGCACGGTAATCAAAGAGATCAAACCCACAGTAGATCAAAATGGACACGTTCGATGGCAATGCACTCGCCGGTGCATACCATGCCGTGTTCATCGGAAACCGTTCTTTGAGGTCGATCAAGAGATCCGTAAACCGGCGGGGGTTTTCAAAGAGGGTGTGGCATCCCGGAACGATCACCGCTGACTCCTCTGACCCATCCGGCATCTCCCCGACAAATGCATTCAGGATGCCTTCATACTGAACGGGTTTTGGCCACCGGATCTTATCCGGAAACTCAGGAGGGGTATTTGCAAACGGATGCTGGTATAAATCGGGGAACATCTCCCGTGGATTGATGACCGCAGGTGTCGCCACTTCGATGTCTCCGAAACGATATTTCCCCGTCCGGCCCGGGCCGTCACGGATGATGCTTTCAAATAAACTCATAGCATTGCTCCAAATTCGGTAATGCATCTGTGATGACCTCTTTCCAACTCACACCTGCATTGATAGTGACCGGAATACCGGGATTTGCCTGAATCAGTTCAATGATGCCCCTGCATCCATATCTGATCATATCTTCATCCCATTCCGGAATCTCACTCTGTCCTATGGGAAACGTCTCACATAATTCTGGTGGATACGGGCCAAAGGGTGGTTTAAACCGGAATAATGTTGCACCGGCAGGCCCGTCCTCATCACTCAGGCTGATGTGGATAGCATCGCCCACGGAAAAGCGCGGGATCATCTCATGGTATCGTATCACTTCTGTCCGGCTGCATGATTCCGTTCCCCTATAGAAGAACCGGCGTTTGCTTACGGAATCCCGTGTCAAGAGCACATCAGAATATTTCAGCAGTTCCCGGTAGCCCTCAAGCAGGCGGGGATGGTTTCTGCAGCGCTCATCCACGAGTTCCCAGAGGGTGCCATCCTGAATACACTGCCTGATACGGGCAATCTCTGCAAGGCTCACGATGAGGTTATGTTTCGCAAGCAGTCTCTCTTTATCCGGGGATTCCTGTAGTTCACGGGCTGTATGGGAACGACATACCTCACAGGCACAGGGAAGTTCGTTTAATTCCGCCAGTTTGAAACTCCCGTGCGGTGTCATGTAACGGCCTTCGCGGGCGTAGAGTGCATATGCAGCAGAATCAAAGACATCACATCCCATCGCGGCGGCAAGAGCAAACATCGACGGATGCCCTGCCCCAAAGAGGTGGACACATGAACCGGGAGAAAGAGCCTGTTTTGCCGCCATCACGACAGTAACCAGATCACGGTAGCGGTATGATTCCATGAGCGGTACCACAGCACCAATGGGACAGAATATCGCCCCCGTCTCACGGACTTCCTCTCCGGCCTTTTTTCGGAGATCCGGATAAATACCTCCCTGTACCGGAGCAGCGAGATGACCGTCGTCAATGACTTCCATCGCTTCGCGAATCCGCTCCATCGTTATGGTGAGATCCGCGGCAGCCTCTTCATGATCCTTGTCAGGCGATGTGGCAATATCCATGGGTACAATTATTTCGCTCCCGATTTTACGCTGAAATAGGATCGTATCCGTATTTGAGAATGCCACATCACCGTACACAGACTGTTGAAATGCGCCCGAGTCCGTCATAATGATTCCATCAAATCCGAGAACGGCGTGAAGACCTTCATTGATTGCCCGGTCGCGATATTCCTCACTTTTACTGAAGATATATGCATTCGTGATCAGCGCTTCAATGCCCATCTTCTGCATTTCTTCAGGAGTGATTAATGGGATATGGGGATTTATAACCGGAAGGAGAAGCGGTGTCTTTGCTGTTTTATCGCCAACCCGGAGTTTTCCTGTCCTCGCCCATATATCCTTATGCTGACACTCAAAGGTGATCACGCGTGTTCCTCCTCATAAAATATCTGTCCTTCAAATGTGTATAATTCAGTTTCATTACTTCTCCATGTTCCGGGAGGAAGGCCTGCTTTGATACAGACCTGATCTAAAAATGTCTGTGCATCCCAGTGATATTCAACCGGCACCTGCGGGAGGAGAAGACCACTTCTTCCGTATCCTGCGATGATAAGCCCATGTTTCCCAACGGTTACTGCCTCCGGACGTGAAGCCGGAGGAGATGAAATGAGAACGGGAGGGGTGAGAACCGTAACCTCTATTGAAATTTTGGGAAGTTCGTCGGCCCGTACGGGGGGAAAACGCGTATCTTCCCATGCGGCGGATAGTGCGGCCCGGGGAATAGCTTCAGCAAGAGTAAGCACCGGGCTTGGATAGCCAATACAGCCTCTGAGCTGGCCGTTACGGTTCAGGGTGACAAACACACCCCTTTTTTCATGAAACGATGCCGGAATGATTATTTCCGGCATTTTCTCTCTGCCAATCTTGTCCTGAAGAACCATTCGTGCAAGCTTCACCGCCAGCGCACCCTCGTCTCTGCTGATCCCGTCCATGCCCATATATATTGTGAGATACGATATTAATAGGAGAGGGAGTGTGCGGCTGACGGTGGCAGAAAATGCTGCTGAGGAAAGTCCCCACACCAACCGGATACGTAACCGCATGCAAGTGCGGGTGGCGAGAGTCACGGCTCTGACACAGAAACGACACGGCCTGCCGTTAGCGATGATGCGACTGAGTCATCAGGTAATACTGGTGACAAGAAGGCACTTTAGTGCTGAGTTAACTCGCTGATGCACAGCGGCAGGATTCGATGGAACGGTGAAACCCTACGGGTGCAAGCCAGAACAGGGCAACAGGGTCGTCCGGGCCTGCCCAGGTATGGCGCATAGCTGAATGCCGCATAGAAACAGAATGGGGCTTACTACTCCCACTCACTATTCACGTCTGACTTTTGTCTGTTCTAAAAAGGTATATACCGGTGTACCATAAGGTATCATAAGGAAATGACAGTTATGAAGAATGCCGATTACTTTTCTGCCTATATCCAAAAAATAAAGAGTGAATGTCCCCTCCCTGATGAAAAGGCCGGACATACAATTGCCTCCATGCTCATCGGACATCGGATGGGATTATTTGACCGCGCTGTTACTCAGGGTGAAAAGGTGTTAAATCTTTTCAAAAAATCAGGTAATCTTCCCCCTGCTCTTTCTAAAGCAGTGATGATCGTAACAAGCGATGCGCGGGAAAAGATGCCTGAACAGGTGACCATTAAATCAAGTTTTGACTGGGAAGGAGGCGATCCTTCGGATGATAACTCCCGAATACCCTTAGATAGTGACGATACAGAGTATGCATTCGGTACAGACAGCATGAAATGGCTGGCTGTGGCACTCCCTGAAGAAAAAGAGGATATCCGTGATGCATACATGCTTGACACCGCTCTGATGCTCTTATACGGGGTAGCTGTCTGCTCGTCACCGATGGATGAGCAGGCGATGGAAGAGCATCTCTATGAATATCTCATTCAACGCCTTGGACTATATCGAGAGGAATGAACAGATGATCCCCGATCATTGAACACAGGAATATCCCGTAATGGCATAAAATATATCTGTTATTATCACCAGTGATAATACCATGCAGATTCCAACGTCCGATGAGATTCGGGGGAGACGTATCAAGGCAGGCCTGACGCAGTCAGATGTTGCAGAACGGGCAGGTTTTTCCCAATCCATGATCGCACGAATAGAAGCAGGTACTGTTGATCCACGGGTGAGTACCCTCCGCCGGATTATCGCTATCCTCAATGAATCTGAGACATCCCGCACATCTGCCGGCGATATTATGACCGTGCCTGTCATCAGCATCTCTCCGGAAGACACGATTGAACATACCGTAGATGTGATGGAAAGGTATGGCATTTCACAGGTTCCGGTGATTAAAAACGGTGTCCCTATAGGATGCGTATCCGAATCAGCAATCATCGGTGCAATGGAGAACGGAACGATTCAGCATTCGATGAAGAATGCCGTCACGCAGATCATGGAAGAAGGATTCCCCACGGTCCCACCTTCTGAAAAAAAAGATGCCGTTGTACACAGTCTCCAAAACCATCATGCCGTTCTTGTGATGGATAAAGGAAAAGTGGTTGGGGTAATTACCAAACACGACTGTATACGACGCTTCTAAATTTTTGATATCAGATCGCGAAGAACTGCTTCAGGATCGGCTGCCTTCACAATACCGGATGCAAGGAGCACACCATCACTGCCAAGATCAAGCGCTGTCCTGACACATTCGCCCGTACTGATGCCTGCCCCCGTCAGCACTTTTACCGATGCGTTAACAGAGTGCACAGCTTCGACAGATCTTTCGATAATTCCCGGATCTGCTTTTGAAACAGATATACCGCTCCCTATCAGTTCCGGGGGTTCAATGGCAATATAATGCGGGCGGAAAAATGCCGCGGCACCACTTGTTGCATCATTATTTGTGCAGATAACCGTTTCAAGACCTGCATTCTGCGCAGCATGGTTCGCTGCTTCAACATCTGCCAGAGTCAGCCTGCGTTCCGAATGATTGATCAGTGTCCCGGTAGCACCTGCTGCCCTCACGGCCTCTGCAACAATATGCCCGGTATGTGCTCCGGGGAGAACTCCGTCAACATGCTGGGCGAAGACAGGGAGTGAATAATGAACATGAAACGGGTGGATATCCATATAACCGGGAGCGAGACCTATTCTGACATCGTTCTCATGTGCTATTCGTTCTGCACTCTGTGCAATCTTCTGTGCATTATGCCCAAATCCCTCTGCATAGGATTTTAGATTTATGAGAATGAACGGGACTGCCATTGTTAAACCTGTGAATAATTATTTTCCTTGTTTTTTAATCCGAATTACATCTCCAAGCGTTGTTGTCATGGCAGAGGTTCCGGAAATTTTCACATCACTATCAACCGATTCTATCAGCTGAATCTCCAGGACTTTCTCGATCTTTTTTAATACCTGATCTTCCGGGATAAATCCTGTTTCAATTTTTTTTATGAGATTTTCCTTTTCTTTGATTTCAAGTGCGAGATCTTTCTGATCCCATCCTTTTGCCATTCTGGCATCACGGATTTCAACATGGAAATCTTCGATAACGTCCCCCACCATCATATCAAAGACATCGCGGGGTCTCCTTGCCGGTGGTTTTTTCGCACCAGCCTTTGGTTTTGCTCCGGGGATTCGTGCACCTGGCGGTTTATTAATCTCCGTACCAAGCTTTGCACATTTCAGACACACCCACATCTTAGCTCCACCAATCTGAACAAGAATTGGATCGCCAGAAATAGGTGTACCGCAAACTTCACATTCGGTCATTTCAAATCGTAAACAAATTTATAGTCATATGAACAGATATACCTAATTGAGGATTCAAAATGGGGGATTACTCAGTGCCAAAACCGGAAATCGGCGATGAAGACATGAAAGAGTACCTTCTAAACCGAATTGCTGTGCTCGAATCGAAAAATATGCAGTTTAAAGAGCAGGTTCGCCAGCTTGATATTGATAAAAAGAACATTGAAAACCAAAAAATCCGGTATGAGCGCGAGATCAGAAAACTAAAGAGCGAAGTCGAAAAGCTCAGAAGCCCCCCTCTGGTAATCGGCACGGTCTCTGACATCGTAGATGAACAACGCGTAATTGTACAGAGTAGTGCCGGCCCTCGCTTTATGGTACGGGTGTCAAATTTTGTGAAGCCGGAAGATTTGAAACCCGGGCTGAGATGCACGATGAATCAACAGTCACTCACCATTGTTGAGGTGCTCCCGGAAGCATTCGACAGCCAGATTTATGGCATGGAAGTCGTTGTTTCTCCTGAGGAAACATATGACGATATTGGCGGGCTTGAAGAACAGATCCGTGAGATAAAAGAGGCCGTTGAACTGCCGTTAACCCGGCCGGATCTGTTTGCAGCGGTGGGAATTCTGCCCCCTAAAGGAGTGCTCCTGTATGGACCTCCGGGAACGGGTAAGACCCTCCTTGCCCGTGCGGTGGCCCATGAAACGCAGGCACAATTTCTCCGGGTGGTCGGATCTGAACTGGTGCAGAAGTATATCGGTGAAGGGGCCCGTCTTGTCAGAGAACTGTTTGAACTGGCAAAGAAAAATTCTCCCTCAATCATTTTCATCGATGAAATTGATGCAATCGGCGCAATGCGCAGTGAAAGCACCACATCCGGTGACCGGGAAGTGCAGCGAACCCTGATGCAGCTTTTGGCTGAGATGGACGGGTTTGAGACGCGAGGAGAGGTAAAGATCGTAGCCGCCACCAACAGAATTGATATTCTGGATCAAGCACTCCTGCGTCCGGGGCGTTTTGACCGCATCATCGAAATACCGCTCCCGAACGCAGATGGCAGATATTCAATAATGCAAATTCATTCAGCAAATATGGCGCTTGACAGCGGAGTTGATATCCATGAAATTGCTGAACTGACAGAAGGGAAGAACGGGTCTGAACTCCGTGCAGTCTGCACAGAGGCAGGTATGTTTGCTATCCGGGCGGAACGGACAAAGGTGTATCAGTCAGACTTTGTCAAGGCAATTGACAAGGTTAGCTTTGACCTGTCCCATCACCCAAAGTGCGGCCCGTACGACAGTGCGATGTTCGCCTAAAATACTCCTATTTTTCCCAGCTCTTCTTCAGAACACCGGGCGCGGAATGTAGTGTCCATCTCTGATTCAAATTCAGCGATATCATTCAGTGCGGTATCAGGAGTAATGGCAATCCTGCCCATGACTGTATGATATTTTATGCCAAAGAGTATCTCCCAGTCCCAGCGGTCATGAACGGACTCTTCGCGTCCATAAATAACGCCTGCATATCCGGGAGTGCAGATTATCTCATTTGAGAGCAGGCAGAGGGGTTGCGATATATACCGCTGGATATACCATTTCAGTTCAGAAATAACTGATAACGCACTACCAAGGGTTGAGGCTTCAATGCAGACACCCCAGTCTGTTTTTTTCGGTTGATAAAATCGGAGGACGTCACGGCTGGTCTCAGATGCAAGAAGGGTAGAATGGAGATCTATCCCTTCCTTTTGTATAAGGAGAACCTGCATGGTCTAAAGGAACATGATGTCCGGATTCTGCGTTTTATCCTTAACTTTCCGCATCGCTGCTTCAAAATCAGTCCAGGTAATTGCTTCTCCATCGCGCCTGACCGCCATCATTCCCGCTTCACGGCAGATTGCTTCGAGTTCTGCACCCGTGGAATTTTCCATCTCCGCCGCCAGTTTGTCAAGAGGGACATTTTTAAGCTGCATCTTTGCGGAGTGGATCTTTAGAATTTCAAGACGTGCCGCGGTATCCGGAAGCGGAACTAAGAGAACCCGGTCAAACCGTCCCGGACGCAGCAGTGCAGGGTCAAGCATATCCACCCGGTTTGTTGCCGCCATTATTCTGACATCCCCCCGGTTATCAAACCCATCCATCTCTGCCAAAAGCTGCATCAGAGTACGCTGGACTTCGGCACTTCCGGACGTACCGTCATGCATCCGCATTGTCCCTATTGCATCAATTTCATCAATAAACACGATAGAAGGTGCCCGTTCCCGCGCCATGGTAAAGAGTTCCCGTACCATCTGCGCCCCTTCTCCGATGAATTTATGCACCAGTTCACTGCCTGACATCCGGATAAAGGTGGCATTTGCCTGATGAGCGACCGCTTTTGCGATCAGTGTTTTTCCGGTACCCGGCGGGCCGTAGAGAAGAATTCCTTTGGGCGGTTCGACACCGACTCTGCGGAATATCTCAGGCTTTGTCAATGGATACTCCACTGCTTCCCTGACCTCTTCAATCTCTTCTCTGAGTCCTCCAATCTTTTCAAAGGATATGTCTGGCGTTTCAATAAGTTCCATCACCCGGACGCGCGAGTCAACAGAATTGGCCACGATACGCACAATGGAAAGCGCATTATTTACCGCAACCTTCATGCCGGGTTTCAGTTGATGCTTGAGATCTTCTGTACTTCCGGTAATATATTCCTGATTATTGCCCTGCTGACGTAGGTAAATTTCTCCGGAATCAAGAATATCAATGACAGCCGCTACGAAGAGCGGTGTCCGTTTTAGCTGATTATTTTCCTTTTTGAGCTGATCGGTCTCTTTTTTCAGAGAGTAGATTTCTTTGGTCTGGGTTTCAATTTTTCCTTGCAGAACCTCAATTATCTCCTCGTATTCCTGATCGGTCACGCTGTTCAGATTTCTCTCATTATGAGTATTGTCGATGATGGTCTCATCCATGTCATATTTATCTTGGCTCTCACTACATTTATGTAGTATGTCTATTACAATTCAGGCACGGGGCATTTCAGCAGGTAAAGGATCCGGTGCTGTTCTCGTCAGCAGTGAACCTATCTCTTTTCTCTCAGGAGTTGACCCGGAAACGGGTATAGTGATTGAATCCGGTCACCCTCTGGAAGGGCAGTCAATAGCAGGTAAAGTGCTTGCATTTCCCTATGGGAAAGGGTCTACGGTTGGTTCGTATGTTATCTACGCACTGAGACGAAACAACGTGGCGCCGTGTGCAATAATCAATACGGAAGCTGAACCAATAATCGCTGTCGGTGCAATACTCGCAGA
>CAZBYH010000056.1:0-9420 GCA_964496155.1 uncultured Methanoculleus sp. | reverse complement strand
CGTTACAACATATTTCCTCATTGATAAAGATATTAATCGCTCATACTACATTATTTTTACGACTATTTATGGTTGACATGACACTAGATTGGATGCCGTTCATTCAGGGAGGGTGATTGCAGTTCATCAAAAAAACCCTCCCTTTTAGGTCGTTCATCTGTCAAAGACAAACAGCCTTATTTTTGCGTGATTCGTTTATTTTGACAAAATTATTTCACCAAGTCCTCTTTCTCATTGCTGGATAAAACGAGACCTCACCTTCCTATGGAGAATGATAAAATACGTAAAAAATAAGGTTGAGATATTTACAATAAAGAACTTTAAGGCCATAAAATTGGAAAATTTCTGATATATCCGGCTGAATGGAAAAAGAAAATATGAGGAAGTGAAGATATCAGAAAACATTACATACTCTTTTTTTTATATATTAGCATGATAAGGCACACCCCTTTGTTTCCACTGGAATTGAAATTTGTTTGTCTTCTGTTCTACCAAAATTTCATATGTTTTACCGGGCATTTTTATCAAATTCTTTCTTTTTGTCATCTTTATACTTCTATGATCTAATTTGGCAGACAACTTCCATTTTCAAACATCAGTGTACATTATTGAAGTACTTTATATAGTATGAGAAAGAGATTATTCAATGGCTTTTCTTATTGTATTTTAAAAAGCATGTTTGCTTTTCTCCCCGTGAACTTTAGAAGTTGCACTGGAAACAAAGGGGTGGGGGGCAAAAATGTACGTTTTGAAATTTAAAAAAATCCCACCGAGGAATATTTTTCTTTTTCTGCTGAATTAGAGTGATAAAAAGAGGTTTTTTAAAAAACAACACCAATTTCAATTCTCCAGTGGAAACAAAGGGGTCATTCCACTATTCTCATCGACAAAAAAATGAAACTAAAAAAATTAAACGATTTATTTACCTTTAAAAGGGATAATATAAGATTAAATGGATTTAAAATGGATTTTTAAAAAATTCATCCAAAATCAATCGGATAGTGTGGACTTTCACGCAAACGTATCCATCCAGTTTGTAAAAAGAATGAGGGGTCTGGTTTTTTCTTTTTCTTCTGGTAGGTAAATAATAGTGAAATGAAGAGCACTAAAATGGATATCCCGGTTTTTCTCTGCACATTTTTGGATTCAAAATACCCTACGGATCTTCACCTTTCATTTTCAGGGCACTTTCATCAATATCCGTGAAAGGGCATTCATTTCAAAAACGAATCGAAAATATCCCAAAATTCAAGAAATGATACTCTTCACACTCCCCATTTTTGGTGGCTATATTTAGTGTTGTATTGTGTCTGATTGAATCAATTCAGATACTTTTAGTATAGCTCCCATCCACTTACATATATCCAATGGAAATACCACGCACGGAGGTGACGGATTCGAATGGGGGAGCACAATGACACATCCAGTGATGTATTCGGGGATAGTCCAGGGGAACAGGAACCAATCGAAGGAGAACAAGGTTCTTCGATAGGTCTTTTCCAGAAATATCTCAAGGATCGATCAATTTTTAAAAATCGGGAAGTGCTCAGGCATTCGTATCGTCCAAAGATACTCCCGCACCGGAAAGAGCAGATGGATACTATTGCATCCATCCTTGCACCATCGATCAGGAATGAGACACCGTCAAATATCCTGATTTATGGAAAGACCGGAACCGGAAAGACAGCCTCTGTCCGTTACGTCGGCGCAGAACTGGAGAAGGCCTGCGGCTCGGTAGGGGTGGAGTGTAATGTTGTACATCTCAACTGTGAAATAATCGATACCCAGTACCGGGTATTTGCTCAGATAGCAACGCTTCTTGAAGAGGACGAAGGGCGTTCGTCTGACCGGCCTCGTTCTAACATTCCAATGACCGGGTGGCCGACTGATCAGGTGTATACAGAACTTAAAAACCTCATAGAGGCAATCGGTGGCGTTCATATCGTCGTACTTGACGAGATCGATAAACTGGTGAAAAAATCCGGGGACGAAACCCTCTACAATCTCTCGCGTATCAATTCAGAACTGAAGAATGCAAAGGTCTGTATTGTGGGCATATCCAATGACCTGCTCTTTACGAGTTACCTGGATCACCGGGTGCTCTCTTCCCTTTCTGAGGAGGAAATTGTCTTTCCACCTTATAATGCTCCGCAGCTTGTCGACATTCTTCAGCAACGTGCTGATTATGCATTTAATGAAGGGGTTCTCGATGAGAATGTGATCCCGCTCTGTGCCGCTCTCGCTGCGCAGGAACATGGAGATGCCCGGCGTGCGCTGGATCTTTTGCGTGTCTCTGGGGAACTCACCGAACGCAAAAATGTGGAAATTGTCACCGAAAAACATGTCCGTGAGGCGCGGAGCAAGATTGAGGCTGATAGTCTCATCGAGTGCGTCAAGACCCTCCCCACGCAGTCAAAGGCTGTACTCTATGCAATGCTGCTCTTTCCTGGCATGAATAAACAGGTTTTTACCTCTGGTGAAGTGGTGCAGGTTTACCGGGACGTCGCCCTGGCACTGGACCTTGATGTCCTTACGCACCGGCGTATCACGGATCTCATCTCAGAACTCGATATGCTCGGTGTCATTAAGGCACGACTTGTTTCGCGCGGGCGGTATGGCCGAACAAAAGAGATGTGGTTTGGTGCCGGAACGAAGAAGATTCTTGATACCCTTCAGCAGGAAGGTCGTTTTTCAGATGAACGTCTGAATCAGATTGATATATCTCGTTATAAAACATTATTCAGGTGAAAACAATCATGGACGCCAAAGACTGGCTGCTCCTTCGTATTCTCGAAGAGGACAGCACACAGGAGGTGGGTGAGGTGGCTGACCTTGCTGGCCTGAGTGAAGCTGAGGTGCAGGATCGTGTTCGTGCCATGGAAGATGAGAAGATCATCCGTGGCTACTGCGCGAGCATTGACTGGGAGAAGGCGGGGGAAGGAGTGGCAGCGGCGACCGTGAATCTGAAAGTGACGCCTGAGCGTGACGTCGGCTATGACCGGGTCGCTGAACGCATTGCCCGGTTCCCTCAGGTCTGTTCCCTGCGCCTCATCACCGGTGAATACGATTTTGAACTCAGGGTGACCGGCAGAAATATTCAGGATATCACGCGTTTTGTCTCAGAACAGATTGCGCCAATGGAGCAGATACGGGAGACCTCTACTATTCTTGTCATGAAGACCTACAAGGAGAATGGAAGAATTTTGTATGACAGGAAGGAAGCAGAACGTCTCCCGTTCTCATTTTGAGGTTTAATTATGAGAGATTTTATTTCAGCGCGAACCCACCGGATCCCTCCTTCAGGTATCCGGCGGTTCTTTGATATCGTGCAGGAGATGGACGATGTCATCTCACTCGGCGTTGGCGAACCTGACTTTCCAACCCCGTGGGTTGCCTGCGAAGCAGGCATTGCCTCTGTTGAGCAGGGCCAGACATCATATACCTCAAACCGCGGTCTCCCTGAACTGCGCATCGAAACATCACGTTACCTTGCAAAGCGGTTTGGCGTGCATTACCACCCGGACGAAGAGGTACTCATTACCACTGGTGCGTCTGAAGCACTTGACATAGCCATCCGGGCGGTAACAGATCCGGGCGATGAGATTCTCATTGCAGACCCGTCGTATGTCTCATACTCGCCCGGGGTCACCCTCTCTGACGGCATCCCGGTGCCGGTTCCATGCCGGATGAAGGATGAATTCCGGCTGACACCGGATGCACTGATGGAGAAGATCACCCCGAAGTCAAAGGCGGTCATCTGCAATTTCCCCAATAATCCGTCCGGTGGAGTAATGTCCCGGGAGGATTACCAGGGTATCGCCGATGTCATCTGTGATCACGACCTGCTCTTAATATCAGATGAAATTTACACCGAGATGACCTATGACGGTGAGATGACGAGTGCGGTTCAGGCAGATGGTTTGCAGGAACGCACGATTCTCATCAATGGATTCTCGAAGGCCTATGCGATGACCGGTTGGCGGGTTGCGTACCTCTGCGCCCCGAAAGAACTCTGTGATGCAGCGCTTAAAATTCACCAGTACGTGATGCTCTCTGCACCAACGATGAGTCAGTACGCAGCGATTGGAGCCCTGAAGAATGCTGACTGGAATCGGGAGGAGATGGTCACCGAGTATCAGATGCGTCGCAACCTCTTTGTCCGGGGATTAAATCGCATCGGACTTAATTGTCACCTGCCCCGGGGGGCGTTTTATGCCTTCCCCTCCATTCAGGGATTTGGTCTCTCTGATGTTGAGTTTGCAGAAAAGCTCTTAAAAGAACAGCATGTAGCAGTGGTGCCGGGAAGCGTCTTTGGGGCGTCCGGCGAGGGGCACCTTCGTTGTGCCTATGCGATTTCCCGGGATGACCTGCGTGAAGCCGTCCGGAGGATTGAGGCATTTATTACAACCCTCTAATGTGTGGCATGCCTCACAAATATCCATTTTATTTCTATAAAAAATTCCCATTTGATTGAACAGAAAGTCAGTGTGAGCATCTGATTTGTACCCCTTCATTTCCACTGGAACCCGAAAGTCCAGGGCTGCTGTACAGGACTGAGATATGTTGTCCAATCCTATTTTTAGTGTCAGACAGTTTGGTATGGTTCCGTGCATCTGAATAGTGGTCCCGGCGGGCCATGCAGGTCCAGGGATTTGACATATCCTGATGAGGTAGATAAAGAATTTCGATCCGTCTCTACCCCTTCATTTCCACTGGAAACCTCCTGTTATTCACGGGGGTCGGCTACTATCCAGACCCAATTGTAAGGTTTATGACCTTACTATTCCAATGAGTATTTGATTGAATAATGAGCTGCACAATCATTGTCGGTGGGTTTTTTGGAGATGAGGGTAAGGGCAAAATCGTTGCCCATGTTGCCCATAAGGACAAACCGTCCATCATCTCCCGGGGTGGAGTCGGTCCGAATGCCGGCCATACGGTGAAGGTCGGAGAAAAGGAGTACGGGGTACGGATGATTCCATCCGGGTTTGTCTTCCCGGATGCACGTCTTTTTATCGGCACAGGTGTGCTGGTCGACCCCCGGGTACTGAAACAGGAAATAGCGTATGTCGGGGTTGAGGGCCGGATCTTCATCGACGGGCGCTGCTCTATTATTGAGGAGAAGCATATTGAGATGGACCGCGCTAATGAATATCTCTCCAAGACCATTGGTTCGACCGGAACCGGGTGCGGTCCTGCGAATGTCGACCGGGTGCAGCGGGTCGCGATGCAGGCAAAGAACATGCCCGAACTTGCCCCCTACATCATTGATACCGCGCAGGAGATCAACGATGCACTGGACAGAGGCGAATCGGTTATTCTGGAAGGAACACAGGGGTTCGGCATCTCTCTGTACTACGGAACCTATCCCTATGTCACCTCTAAGGATACCTCAGCGTCCCAGATTGCAGCTGACAATGGTGTCGGACCGACCCGTATCGATGATGTGATCGTTGTATTCAAGGCGTATCCGACACGGGTAGGCGAAGGTCCTTTCGGAACCGAGATGACACGGGAGGAATCTCACACGCTTGGCATCGAGGAGTTTGGGACCGTCACCCACCGCGAACGTCGTATCGGTTGCTGGGACGGAAAGATGGCGCGCTACTCTGCGATGATCAACGGCTGCACGATCGCTGCCATCACCGGCATTGACAATGTCGATGAAACATGCTTCGGGGCCACCGAGTACAGCCAGCTGACAGAGAAGGCGCTTGCTTTCATCCGGCAGGCAGAAGAGGATATCGGTGTACCTGTCAAACTCATCTCAACAGGGCCCGAAATGACCCAGATCATCGATATACGGTGATATATGCGGACAGAAACAATTGAGATACTCTGTTGCCCGGTATGTAGGGGGGATCTCGAGCTGACTGCAATCGAGACGGTGGAGACAGAGAGTGGATCCACTGATGTCATCAGAGGAGTCCTGCGGTGCGGCGCATGCGGCATTAATTATCCAATTTCAGAGGGTATCCCGAATCTTCTCCCGCAGGAGAAGAAAGCGGGCCAATAATATTTATACGGGGGAAAGGGGTATTGTGACAGGCATCTGTGAAATTCATCTGAACATTCGGCAGATAAACGCGATTGACGTACCGCAGAAGACAATTGCTGACCCGGGGACTGACCTTGTCGTCCGGTTTGTCAACCACGGCTCTCCGATTCACCTGACGCTACGGGCCATCAATGCCTCATCGTTCACTGATTTTTTTCACGAGAATATCTATGTCCCGGATACTGAGGACTTCATTATCCCCATTCGGGAATATGCGCCCTCCGGCGAATTCGCCCTGCAGGTGATCGTTGGCTACGGTACCAAATGTGTAGAAACGGTGATTGCGGTTCTGCGCCCGGAGGTTGAAGAGTGTTTCAGTGAATGTCCGGATCTTCCCGAACTGCACGAAGGCAGGGGTGGTAAAGATCATCTTCCACTAAAGGGCATTCTTCCGGTGATTCTTGCCATCGGGCTCTCCCTGCTCCTCTACAGTCTCTGGTGGATGGAGGGGCAGATGGTGTACAATTACATCGCATATGCCCTCCTCTTTATCGGTGTCATCGCGGCATGGTTCTCGAACCGCTGATCCTCTGGGGAGCCCTCGCAGCTGACCGTGCTGCAGGGGATCCGCCGAACCGATGGCATCCGACTGCCTGGCTGGGGCGGTTTATCGGATGGTGGGGCGTGCCGGGAAGATTTGTTCCGGCATGGGAACGGATATATGGTGTCGTCTGCTGCCTGTGTAGCATTTTCCTCTTTGCGTTGCCGTTCTATCTGGTATCACATTTTTTTTCGGCAGTTTTTTATGTTGTGGCAGGTGCCTGCCTCTTCTCCCTGACGGTGGGGTGGCGTTCTCTTGAAGAGCATGTCGCGGCGGTGGAACGAGGGCTTGCTACCGGTAGCGGCAGGGACGAGGTGCAGATGCTTGTGTCACGCAGTACCGCAACCCTGACCGACGAAGAGGTCCGCTCTGCTGCCTATGAGTCAATGGCAGAGAACCTCACGGATGCAATCATCGGACCTCTTTTCTGGTTCACGTTGACGGGTCTCACGGGCGCTGCCGCCTTTCGCGCTACAAACACGATGGATGCAATGCTCGGCTACTGTGATCACCGGCGGTACATCGGCTGGTTTCCGGCCCGTCTGGACGATGTACTCTGTTATCTTCCTGCACGGTTCGCCGGCATATGTCTCCTTCTCTGGTTTTTGCCCTTCGGGCGTGCCGGTTCTGCCTGGCGGTGCATGTGCCGCGATGCACACCTCCGCCCGGGCTATAACGGCGGTATCACGATGGCACTTGTGGCCGGAGGAACCGGGACTGCCTTTGTGAAACCGGGCGTTTACAACATTGGGGATAAAGAACGGAGCCTTGCGGAGGGCGGGCCGGCCATTGTCTCAGCGATTCGGGGGGCGACGGTGATCGCTGCTCTCATCTGCACCGCGGCACTCATCGCGGCCGGAACCCTACTCCCCCTTATTTTTCTCTGAACCGGGGCTATGGATGGTCGGGTCCGGGTGCTTTGTGACCATGTATTTATTGCAGTTACAGGACAAGACGTACAGACAATGAAACTAGAAGAGCTCAGGTTCGGGACTGAACTCGTGAAGCGTGGCTTTGCAGCAATGCAGAAAGGCGGCGTCATCATGGATGTTGTGAACGCAGAACAGGCAGTCATCGCCGAAGAGGCAGGCGCTATTGCAGTGATGGCACTCGAGCGTGTCCCTGCTGACATCCGCAAGGCAGGCGGCGTTGCCCGGATGGCAGACCCGGCAAAGGTGGCAGAAATTATTGAGGCGGTTTCCATCCCGGTGATGGGGAAAGCACGTATCGGCCACTTTGTGGAAGCACAGGTGCTTGAGGCGCTGGGTGTTGACATGATCGACGAGTCTGAGGTCTTAACACCGGCAGACGAGGATTACCATATTGTGAAGACTGCATTTACGGTACCATTCGTCTGCGGTGCACGCAATCTTGGAGAGGCATGTCGCCGCATCAATGAGGGTGCGGCGATGATCCGGACCAAAGGCGAGGCAGGCACGGGGAATGTGGTGGAAGCAGTCCGGCACATGCGGGCGATAACATCTGAGATCCACGAACTTCAGGGTATGGATGATTTCGAGATTGCTGCCCGTGCACGGGTCATCGAGGCGCCGTTTGATATCATGAAGGACTGTGCTGAACGTGGCCGCCTGCCGGTTGTCAACTTCTCTGCCGGTGGCATTGCAACGCCATGTGATGCGGCGATGATGATGCAGCTTGGCTGTGACGGTGTCTTTGTGGGCTCTGGCATCTTTAAGTCTGAGACGCCTGCTGAGATGGCACGAGCCATTGTTGAGGCAGTTAACCATTATGATGATGCCACCGTCATCGCAGAGGTCTCACGTGGTCTTGGCGACCCGATGCGTGGCCTTGATGTCCACACCATCCCGGAAAATGAGGTACTCCGGTTCCGTGGGAATTAAGATTGGTGTCTGCGCCCTCCAGGGCGATGTCTCTGAGCATATAGCGGCCTTTACGGCTGCCCTGTCTGCTTCAGGCCGGGAAGGAAAGGTCTTCCCCTTCCGGCGGGCAGCGGATATTTCACGTTGTGATGCGATTGTGCTGCCGGGCGGCGAGTCAACAACTATCTCTCGTCTGCTCCGGAAAAATGACATGTATGATCCACTCCGTGCATTCAAAGGGGGAATTTTTGCGACCTGTGCCGGCATGGTGCTCATCGGGCGAAAGGTTGATGACTCGCGGGTGGAGCCGCTTGGGATTATGGATATCACGGTCGAAAGGAATGCATTCGGCCGCCAGCGTGACTCCTGCGAGATGGCCGTTATGATAACCGGTGACACCCAGCCCTTCTGCGGCTATTTTATCCGGGCGCCTATCATTCTTTCGGTCGGACCGGAGGCGTTGCCGCTCTGTTACGCTGACCACATTGTGGGTGCTGTTCAGGGTCCACATATGGCACTCTCGTTTCACCCCGAACTGGGTAAAGACCTGCGTCTCCACCTGCTCTTTCTGGAACGCCTCGGGGCATTTTCATCTGCACTGTAGACAGAGGCCTGCCATCGGGTATCCTCTTGATTTTTTTTATATGCCCTGACAAATGGCAATTTATCACAATTTAACAGATAAGGTGCCTACATGTAGTTTTTCCGGGGAATATGAAGGGTAAATGAACATCCAGGTTTGCCGGTCTCGATCTCTATTGTACCACGCATTTGGTGGGTAAGGACATTGATCAGTTTGATGCCGAGGGAGTCGAGAGTAGTGATATCAAACTCGGCAGGCAGGCCGCAGCCGTCATCCCGAACCGAGAGGACATATGCATCATCCGTCTCGCTCAGCCCAACAACGATTCTTCCTTTATTTCTCCCTTTAAATCCGTGTTTCAGTGAGTTTGATATGAGTTCGTTCACGATGAGACCGC
>CAZBYH010000055.1:0-9434 GCA_964496155.1 uncultured Methanoculleus sp. | reverse complement strand
TATCTGACCCCCGCCGGATCATAATGCATGCCGGATTCCGGTACGGGGTAGGGAGTGCCCCTGCTGTCCCGAGGAAATAGACCTGAAGCGTCTCTCCGGCTATCGGAAACACCTCCGGAAGACATCTCTGCTTACGCAAGCTTCATCCAGATTTCGCCCTTCCACCACACAGATGCCGTGGTATGCGGCACTGATACAACCACCGGCGTTGTCCCAGTCAATGGTGCCTGACCCAAGGGCAAGATGTTCATCGGAGCGCCCATGGTTGTCATGGATATGCAGATGTGTCGCGGTTCCGATTCGTTTCAGATAGGTGCCTAACTGACCGGTGGTATTTGCATGCCCCAGATCTATCGTTGCATAGATGCCGTCTACCCCTTCAATCATGCCGTAATGTTCATCTGCCTCCATGCAAAGGAAATCCGGAATTTTCGGCATATTCTCAAGACAGACCCGAACTCCGCAATCGATACCCGTTGCACCGATTTGCCGGAGGGCTTCTTTATGAAGGTTCCACACCTTGTCCGGCACCAGACGACCATGGGGTGAGACATATCCCGGGTGTATCGTCACGATATCGGTGATTTCTGCAGCTTTGGTGACACAGATCTGTAACTGACGAACGGATTCCCGATAGATAGGTTCATTCAGAGACCCGATATTGAGATCCGTGTACGGCGCATGAACACTGACCGCAAGCACTGTTGTCTCAATAATCTCTAATATTTCTGCAAACGCCTTCGGGTTGTCCAGCCGGTAGTTGCCATCAGCAGATATTTCCCAGCCATCGTACCCGCACTCTTCAATACCATATACCCACTCAGGCGTTGACCACACCTTGGAGGAAGAGGCAAAATAGAGAGATAACGTCATGCATCCTCCTTTAGGCACTGGTGAAGGAGTGTTCGTACCGCTGCCTCATACTCCTCAATACCCGCGTCATTCGTGACCGTAACATCCGCCATTGCAAGGGCCGCATCCAGCCCCCAACCGCATTCCCGCTCATCGCGGGCGATGAGATCTTCAGCTAAGGTGACATCATCCTCTCTCGCCCGGCCAAATATTCGTTCCAGACGCACCGCAAAAGGGCAGGTAACACCCACCAGACAGAAATCAGAGAAGTGATTCCTGAAGAGAAGCACTTCTGCTTCACTGCGTATACCGTCGATGATGACTGCCTCTGACCCGGTCGCTTCCACACGCGGTACGGTGAGCTGTGCAATCGCATTGCGCCCCATCTGTGCACGAAGTTCTGCTGACGCTTCACCCATCGAGAGATCAGACAGCGTCTGCCCCGACGTACGGACATATTCCCGGATTGAATCCCCCATCACCACAACAGGGATACCAAGTTCTCCTGCAATTCGTGAAAATTCACCTTTTCCGCTTCCGGGAAGGCCAACAACTCCGATTACTCTCATATATATCTCCTCAGTTCAGTAATTTCTCCGGGCCTGAAGAATGTCGGTTAAAACAATCGAATCAGCAATGATAATCTGCCCGTTTTTATAAGTGACTTCCCCGTCCTCACGTGTCCGTATCCTGACAGGACGCTGGATTTTGTCTGCAAGGGTCTTGAGTTCATGAAACGACAGGGGCGTGATATCACCGCAAACGCCCTGATTTAATACAAAGTCGACATCAGGCGCTTCGCGGGAGATATACGCCACATCACCCTCACGGCCCGGAAAGAGGGTGACCACCACCTGAAACTCAGAGAGCGTTCCATTCTGGTATGCTTCACGGCAGAGGGCAAGCGAGTGTTGCACCTTTGCCGTCACCTCAGGTTTCACTTTCAGCAGTTTAGGGTAGTGTTCCCACCGGGTTTTGATGTCAAGATGAACGAGGTCGAGGAGGGATCGACTGATAAGCGTCTCCAGAGTTTCGGGAAAGACGCCGTTTGTCTGGACACCGACCTTCAGGCCCATCGCACGGCACCCTTCAGCAAGCGCAATCAATGCGTCTTTCTGCATTGTCGGTTCACCGCCGGAAAAGATAACTCCGGATATGAGAATCCGGGATGACTGAATCATGTCAAGAATCTCCTCCGTTGTGCGAAGATCGGCACCCCCCTGAAGTTCGGTATTATGGCAATAGTGGCAGTGAACCGGGCATCCTCTTAGAAATACTGTACAAACCGACCGCCCTCTCCAGTCAACGGTACTTAACGGAACAAATCCTCCAAAATTAATGTTCAACAGACCACCAGATAGCATACATGTTCGGGCTAAACTCACTTGAAGGTTTCAATTCTCTCAATACGATCGTTCGCCTGCCATGCAGAAACACACTTAATACCGCTCACGCACAAATCCCTATTCACTGAAAAAACATGAAGACAGTGGTAGCCCTGACAGACCCGGCAGATATTGATGCGGCAGTCGATTCAGGTGCAGATTATATTGAACTGCGCATCGATCTCTTCCACGCAGAACCGGATGAAATCTGCCAAAGAGATGATGCAGTTTTTATCATAACACTCAGGAGCAGTGCCGAAGGCGGGATGTTTTCCGGGACTCCGGTGGAATGGTGGAGCATTATTGAACCGTGGTGTTCTTTTGCAGCATACATTGACATCGAACAGCAGTTTTCCACATATGAACACGAGGTCAAAACGCGCGGCCCGGGTGTCATCGCAAGCCTCCATCTGCCCGACACACCGGACGCCCAGACCCTGCATGCCTATGAGAAGCAACTCCGGTTGTATGGGGACATTCCGAAAATAATCACGACACCCTCCTCCAAAGACGACCTCCTGCGACTCCTAAATCTCACAGCCACGGTTTCAGGCCCGATATGCACCGGAACAATGGGAACTGAGCTGAGATACGGCAGGGTTCTTGCCGGTCTGTTTGGCTCAGAGATGGTATACTGTCATTGTGGGACACCGACAGCAGTGGGACAGTATCATATCAAAGAGATGCGGGAGATACTACATCTGCTTGAATAACCGGCGTATTTCCATCTTTGGACTTTCATTAATAATTGCATCCTGAGATGCACACGGAATAAACACACGATGAATGCAACAAAATCAGATAAAGAAGCATTGCGATATGCGCTGCGCCTCGCCAGACAGGATATTTCACCGGAACAATATGCTATTCAGAGCGCAGAGATAACACGACATCTCGTCGATATCCTCAGGCCTTTTGAAACAATCCTTGTTTACGCGTCCAAGCCTCCGGAGGTTGACACACGCCCACTCATTATCACACTGCTTAAGGAAGGCAAGCAGGTCATCGTGCCTATAATCCAGCGTGCAGATTGCAGTCTCAGGTTTTCGTATATCAGGACCGTGGATGTGCTGGTGACAGGCACCTTCCATGTGCCCGAACCTCTCGGAAATGAGATACCGGCAGACCCAATAGAGATAGAGGTGGCTTTGATTCCCCTCCTCGGTTTTGATGCGCTTGGGAACCGCATCGGGTATGGCGCCGGATACTATGACCGGTTCCTTTCCAAAAATACCCATTTTCCAACGATTGGTGTCGCATTTGCACTGCAGGAATGTGTTCATATCCCCCACGAATCGACCGACCAGACACTGGATGCCGTGGTGACGGAGTCAGGAGCAACCGATTTCTCAAATCACCGTGATTTGCGGCATTTGTATATTTAAGGCATATAGTAAAGAAGATTTAACCCTTGTTTTTGAGATCAGGCAGACTTGTCAGCAGAATCCAGACAATAGTATTTAGCACAACCATTATATAGTGATGCATACTTACTATTGGTAAATATAACCCAGAGGATATCACTATGACATCATCATCATTCGAAGAAGTTACCGTAAAAGAGGCGGTCCATGAAGACGCCGGCCGGAGCATTGCACGCATCAGTACTGACGTAATGAACATGCTCGGACTGCGAAGCGGCGACGTGATTGAAATATGTGGCCGCGATAAGGCTGTAGCTATCGCCTGGCCGGGGTTCTCAGAAGACCGTGGGAAGGGGATTATCCGCATTGACGGAAATATCCGGGGAAATGCTCACGTAGGGATTGACGAAAAGGTAAAAATCCGGAAGGCCGAGGTGCATGAAGCAAAGAAAGTGGTCATTCAGCCAACACATCCGATCCGTCTCAGCGGATTTGAACAGTCGTTTGCACGGATTATTGCAGGTCGCCCCGTTGTCGAAGGCCAGGAGTTCCGCGTCGCGCTTCTGGGCACGACGCTCACGTTTGTGATCACAAAACTCTCCCCAAAGGGCGTAGGCATTGTGACCCAGAACACAGAATTGGAACTCAAAGAGGAACCATACACTCCAAAAGAAGGAAAGAAGTCAACTGATTTGACGGACATCCATTATGAGGATATTGGCGGTCTCGGTCGTGAGCTCGGTCAGGTACGTGAGATGATAGAACTTCCCTTACGTCACCCGGAGATTTTTGATCGTCTCGGGATTGAGCCGCCCAAGGGTGTACTTCTCTACGGCCCTCCGGGCACCGGCAAGACGCTGATCGCAAAGGCGGTTGCAAACGAGGTGGATGCACATTTTATCAGCCTTTCAGGCCCGGAGATCATGAGCAAGTATTACGGAGAGTCTGAGGGGAAACTCAGGGAGGTATTCGAGGAGGCACAGGAGAATGCGCCGACGATCATCTTCATCGATGAAATCGATTCAATTGCACCCAGGCGCGCAGAGACAAAGGGGGAAGTTGAACGGCGAATCGTTGCCCAGCTTCTTTCCCTCATGGACGGGTTGGAAGGGCGCGGACAGGTCATTGTCATTGCTGCCACAAACCTGCCGGACAATATTGACCCTGCACTCAGGCGTGGAGGCCGGTTTGACAGGGAGATTGAGATTGGCATCCCGGATAAAAAAGGACGGCTTGAAATATTTCAGGTTCACAGCCGTGGCGTCCCCCTGGATCTTGAATCAGTTACGCTCGCCGAAGAGGAACATCCCGGAGAAGGTAACCGGGGAACTGATGAAGAACGCCGAAGGAAAGAGTTCCTGAAACCGTTCGCGGCATCCACGCACGGATTTGTCGGCGCCGATATTGCACTGCTGGTAAAGGAGGCTGCGATGCATGCACTGAGAAAGAGCATGGAGGGCATTCAGATGGATGAAGAGATTCCTCTTGAAATCCTTGAGACCCTGCGCGTGACCAAAGGTGACTTTGAAGAGGCGCTTAACAATGTCGAGCCGTCCGCCATGCGCGAGGTGCTCGTCGAGATACCCGACGTCACCTGGGATGATGTGGGCGGACTTGAGGACATCAAGGCCGAACTCATTGAGGCAATTGAGTGGCCGTTGAAATACCCGGAGGTCTTTGAGCGTCTGGGTACAAGACCACCGGCTGGCATCCTGCTCTTCGGGCCACCGGGCACGGGAAAGACCCTTCTTGCAAAGGCCGTTGCCCATGAAAGCGAGTGCAACTTCATCTCCATAAAGGGTCCGGAACTCCTCTCTAAATGGGTCGGGGAATCGGAGAAAGGAATCCGGGACATATTCCGGAAGGCACGCCAGGCAGCACCGTCAATCATCTTCTTTGATGAAATTGACTCACTGCTTCCGCGGCGGGGCAGTTATGAGGGATCATCTCACGTAACCGAGAGCGTGGTCAGCCAGATCCTGACCGAGCTTGATGGGATTGAGGAGCTCAACAACGTCACCATCCTTGGTGCAACAAACCGCCCGGATATGCTTGACGAGGCGATGATGCGTCCGGGCCGGTTTGACCGGATAGTCTACGTGCCCCCACCAGACATTGACTCACGCAGAAAAATATTTGCAGTATACCTGGATGCAGATGTTTCCGTTCTTGCAGGCGATGTCGACACGGAAGCACTGGTTGAAGCAACAGAAGGGTATGTCGGGGCGGATATCGAGGCACTCGTCAGAGAGGCAAAACTCAGCGCCATGCGTGATTTCATCACTGCAATGGCAAAGAAGAGCGACCTTGAACGCAGCGATGCACTTACCAACGTGCGGGTGACAAAGAACCACTTTGAGAATGCGATGAAGAAGGTAAAGGCAACCCTTGACCGGGAAGCCATCGAGAAGAACGAACGGCTTGCGTGGAGCATACTCTACAATGAAGAGGAACGCTCAACCTTGGAGAAGGCGGGGTCTATACTCACCCGCGCAGGATTCGGCCATCAGGACAATGAGAAACTCCAGACCGCACGAAACGCACTTCGAAACGCTACATTTGGAAAAAATAAGGATTTCCCTGCAATTCGAGAACAGACAGAAGCCCTCGAAAGGCTTCTTGAATCCAGAATTTACCCCGAAAAAACGTGATTATTATGAGAGATGAACCCGGCGATCGGGTAAGGCAATACACAGAACTGATACGCAGACTCTTTGAAGAGGCAATGGAAGCGGGTGATATTCTCCCGGGTGAGATCAATATCATCATCGCGGCGGTAAGTGTGCCAAACGATCCGAATAAGGAAACGCAGGACACCTGGAAACACGATATACGTGAACCAGTTTCTGAACAGTATGAACACGAGAGTATGGTTACCATCACCGCAGACCTTCCGGGCACCGTCCCGGGAGATATTCGTTTTGCGATTTATCAGGATGTGCTCTACCTCGTAGCACAAGCAGAAAATGTCATTTACCGCGCAGCATATCCGATTGAAGGGGCAGTGCCAAACTCCCTCACGAACACCTATAAAAACGGCGTCATTGAGTTTACCTACAAAAAAGAAGACCGGGAAGACGACGAAGTACAATTTGATGGAGTAACAGAATATGAGGAATAAATCCCGAAAGAGAGGAACAGATAATTACCCCTGATGATATATCACGATGCATGAAGACCCTGCGGCAATATCTCGACGAGACTCCGTGCGAGGAACAGCTCAAAGACCTCATCGAGCTCATCGCATACCAGTCCATACCCATACGAAACGCATTCATTGACAACCAGACATATGCGGGAACAGAGAACACCTATGGAGAAGAACAGGCAGCCCTCGACAAATGGGCGGACAATCACATCATATCTGTCCTGGGTAAATCCGGTTTTGTAAAGGCAATTGCTTCAGAGGAGCAGGCAGATATTGTCAGGTTCCCCGATGCATTTGGTGATTATGCGGTCGTAATGGATCCTCTGGACGGATCATCCCTGATTCAGGTCAACCTCGCGGTCGGCACCATCATCGGCATCTTCCGGGGAGGGGACGCACTGCAGAAGGGAGAAGACCTTGCAGTTGCCATGTACATGCTCTACGGACCGATGACCGTTCTCACCATAACGACAGGGAATGGCGTATCGACGTTTGCTTTAAATTCGGAAGGCATCTTTGTGCTCCTGAAAGAGAATATTCAGATGCCGGAAGGAAAACTCTTCGGAAGCGGCGGCACTCGGAATGAATGGCTTTCAGGCCACCATGATTTCATTACGCTTTGCGAGCAGAAAGGCGGAAAACTGAGATACTCCGGTTCCTTTGTCGCAGACTTCCACCAGATACTGACCTACGGTGGTGTTTACTGTTACCCGGCGACTCAGGGAAAACCCGACGGAAAACTCAGACTGGTCTTTGAAGGAAACCCAATCGGTTTCATTGCGAAACAGGCAGGCGGGGCAATCAGCGACGGAACCCAAAATCTCCTCACCATCGTTCCAAAGAAGCCTAACCACCGCACGCCAATTTACGTGGGGAGTAAAAGTATCATAAAATCAGCAGAATCCTGTATGAAAAGATGCTGATGCCATTTTTTTTCAGTAATTGCATCAAATATCCAGGGGCCGTATAGGAAAGGCAGAAGAGAGATTTCTCTCACCCCTCCCCCACACAGACCAAACAAAAGTTTAACTAGAGTATAGCACTACTTAAATAGAGATGGTAAACAGTATTGTCCTCCCGATCAAAAAGGTGTTCGCTCTCGTAGATTCTCAAATTGTTGTTGAAATAAAGGACGTTGAGCGGATACTTCAGGGGCGCCTTGTCGCAGTGGATGAGCACCTCAATATTCAGATGGATCAGACGAGTGAATACATAAACGGCCAGAGGGGAAGGGCACTCGGGACTGTTGTTATCAGGGGAAGCAACATTCTGACAATTGCACCTGTACTCTGAAAGGCACACGTGATATGACAGATATTACAGAAAAAGCATTCAGGGAAATTCAGTCACATCCGGAGGGAGTTTTACAGAGTGAACTCTGGAAAATACTTGAAATCGACAGCAGAAAATGCTCACGTATCATCAAAGCACTCCTTGACGATGGAAAAGTAGAACGGGTCGAATACCGGAAAGAAGGGCAGCGGACCTATCTCCTGAAAGCAAAAAAAGCTGCAGTGGATCCGGCGCTTCTGATTGCCGGGGGAGAACTTCTCCCCTGCATCTGCTGTGAAGAAGAATGTGAAGTGCTTGCCTGCCCCCTGCTTCTCGACTGGATGTATCAACTCGCTATCGAGGGATACGAAAAATAATCGAAACTTATATCTCCTCATTTTTCGTTCAGTAAGAGTATGCAGAGTGATAACGAGAGCGCAACGTCACAGACGACAGCACACCTCCTGCTTGTGGCGATCACGGTCATTCTCGCGATCCTTCTGTTCCTAATGTTGCATATACCCGATTTTGACTGGACATACACCGAACCACCAGTCATCTTCAAAATAGAATCCATTAAGAGTTCGGCACCAATCTTTGAAAGTCAGATTTTCCTGAGAAATATTGTGAAAAAAGATTACAAGAACAAGGATCTCTCGGCAAAGATATACTGCAATGATAAACTCCTTCCCTGCACGATTCTGACACTCCATACGCATGACTTCATATCTACTGCCCATTACGGGATACAAAATTTACAAGGAACCGGAGGAACGGATGAAACATGGAACTATAACCAGTTGCTACGAATGGACCTCTCAAACGGATGTATTCACCCAGGAGATATCATCAAAGTGGAGATCATCCAAACATCAACTGACACGGTGATTTCACGGGATTCCAGGAAAGCATAATATTTCCTCTAAAATGAGATTCATATAGATTCAAATTGAATGTCTGCGTTAATGAAGGTAAACTTCAAACGGTATGGACTCTATCTTGTCAGATGGCAGTTATCCACGCCAATCCTTGCAGGAGTGGGCATAGTACTCGCATCGATGGGCGCCCTTGTCGCGGCAATTGTTGCAAATCTGATTGGCGGGCTCATGTTCTTCTGGGTCGACAGGTTCATCTTCACATCAGAGGTGCTGGATGCACAGTGGGAAGTAAAAGAGAACATTTGCTGTGTTGACTGCGGAAAAGTGGCACGGGGATACCGTTTGGTCAAGGCAAAGTCCTATGACCGTTCAGATGATCCGGAACCGGAGTTCCGGTGCGAGGAATGTTCCATTAAAAAATCAGATAAACTGAAACAGAAAGGCCACAACCATTAATTTCCTTGCTCTTTCGCACAAGAACCTCCTAGACTATAACTGAGTGGAGACAAATTTCATATATCATGGTTATTGACCG
>CAZBYH010000054.1:0-9469 GCA_964496155.1 uncultured Methanoculleus sp. | reverse complement strand
TGGATGGCACTTCTGGTGGTAATAGCATGACAACACACATAAAAAAAATACTGACGCTCGGCCTGATTGCCTACCTGTGTCTTGCCGGGTGGCAGCTCCTGTCCCACCCTGAGATATATATTCAGGTAATCGCTCTCAGTCTCGTGTTAATCATTCTGACCGCTATCACCTGGATGAATGATGAAGAACGCCTGAATAAAATAGAGATGGGTATACTCTGGGTATGTGTCGGAATGTTTGGTCTGTATGCCGTTCTTGTCGCAGGGAGGATTGTCTGAAATGGTCACCTATCTCTATGAACGGGATCTGACTGAGATGAAGCTCATCATCCTTTCAAGTCCACTTCATGAAGTAACCATGGCCGCCCTGTGCGAAAAATATGGACTCCGCCGCCAGATTCTCCGGAAAAAAATGATGAATCTCTTTGACATGTCCCTCTTAGAAAATATTCCTGCACGATATGAAGTCTGGGAGAAAACACAGTCTGAAGCAAACGGATCCATCGAATCACTATTTGGTGTGTCGCTTATCACCCAGCAGATTCCTCTTCTCACCGACGATGAAATGGACATTATCATCCAGCAGACAAATGAAAAAATTTCCGCCGGTTATAATGAAGAACAGGCGATGGATGAGGGAATAACAATGATACGAGAGGTAATCCATTCATGAAAGCGTTACAGGATCTTAAAAATGCCGTCCGTTCGCGTTCCATCCATGTCTGTTATGTGAATGTTGGTTCATGCAATGGATGTGATATCGAAATTCTTGCATGCCTTGCGCCCCGATACGATATCGAACAATATGGTATTTACGTCCATAATAACCCACGGGAAGCAGATATTCTGTTAATTACCGGAGGATTTTCACCCCAGTGGGAGGACAAACTGAAGATGGTCTGGGATAAAATACCCGAACCAAAGGCAGCAATTGCCATTGGAAACTGCCCCATCTCCGGATGTGTGTTCAACCGCGAAGGGACGTATCTTGACCCGCCAGTACGAAAACATATCCCCATCGCAGCAGAAGTCCCCGGTTGTCCTCCCCGGCCCACAGAGATTTTAGAGGCCATACTGTCACTGGCACCCGTGGTATTCAAAGATTATGAAAGGAGAAAGGAATGAAAAAAATAGTTGATATCTCCCTTCCCGTAGGTCCGGTTCACCCGGTGTTTAAGGAGCCGTGCCGGATAAAATGCGAAATGCGTGGTGAATATGTACTGAGTGCAGAACTTGAACTTGGCTATGTAAAGAAAGGCATTGAACGTATCATGGTCGGGCGGCCCTGGCAGGAAGTGATGTTTCTTGCAGAACGCGTCTGCGGTATCTGCTCTGTTATACATAATTATGTCTGCATTGAAGGGATGGAACGAATAAGTGACATCCCCGTGCCTGACCGGGCAGCATATCTCAGGGTGATTTTAAATGAAATGGACAGGATTCAGAGTCATCTGCTCGCAAATTATTCATACTGCTACACCATCGAGCATGAGACCCTTGCCATGTATCTCATTAACCTGAGAGAAACGACCATGGATGCGCTTGAACTCATCACCGGAGCACGGGTTACCTGTTCATACATTATTCCGGGTGGTGTACGGTTTGATCTGACCCCGGAGAAAGAGATTACTCTCCGTGGCATGCTCGATCATATCGATTCTGAACTCACCCGGTTTGTCAATATGTTTGAAGGAGGACCGATGATCGCCCTCCGGAGCAAAGATGTTGGTAATTTTACCCGCGAGGAGGCAATTGAGTCACATGCAGTAGGCCCTACGGCCCGTGCCAGTAATCTTGACAATGACTGCAGATTGTTCCACCCGACGTATAAAAAACTGGGATTTGAATCGATTCTTTTGGATGAAGGGGACAATTATGCACGGATTATGCTCCGTTTCCTCGAAATATTTCAGAGTACAAAACTCATCCGCTCCTGTCTTGCACAGATGGAACCGGGTACAATCCGGGGCGGCGGTATTATAGGAGGAGGCACGTTTAAATGGTCCGGTGAAGCCCCCCGTGGCGAACTCACGTATGATATCACCACAGACGAACGTGGACGGATAAAAACGATCGGAATACGTACTCCATCTATTATGAACATTGAGGCATGTGTGCATTACATGCTCAAAGGAGTGGACTCTTCCGCCGATGTGACAGCAACCTACATCAGTTCAGATCCCTGTATTGCATGTAATGAGAGGTAAAAAAACAGATGGCGTCTTCAATACTATGGTACCTGAAGGAATTTGTTCGTGGCGAGTGGCTCACGAAATTTTTCACGGTGAAAACTGCCCCGCTCATCACCCCCCCGTACTTCCGGGGATTCCCCACCCTTACCGATAAGGAATGCACCCACTGCCTCGCATGTATGATGATCTGCCCTGCACCCGATGCCATCGAGGTGCTAAAGACAGACGGTGTCTGGAATCCGGTAATATACCCGGGTTATTGCGTCCGGTGCGGACTCTGTGTTGAAGCATGCCCGGAAGATGTCCTCACAGCAGGAGTGATACTCGATACGCAAAAAGCAGAGCATACATCCTTTTCGTCAACCTTTCATCTCACTATCGACCCCGTTTTGTGCAGACGGTGTGGAAACTGTGCGGTCTCATGCCCGATAAATAAAGAGATCGATCCCTATCTGGGTGGTACAGGGACCGCATTCAGTGATGAGGTCATCATGGGTATCTTCAACGGTGAGATGCGTGTCGTTCACCCCGAGAAGTGCACCGGATGTAAAACCTGTGAAAAGACCTGCCCGAACCATGCAATCAGGGTTGCACGGGTAGTGGAAGGCGTTCAGGAGGCAGACGCATGAAATTCATCCTGAATACCGGACGGACCATTCGGCAGGGAAAATTTATTGAACATAAACTGGGACAGGGATATGCTGAAGAGACCTCCCGGTGCCAGATCCATCCACTGGATCTGTTTGAACTGGGCGTAGAAGAAGGGGAAAATGTGCTGGTAAAAAGTGAGACGGGTGAAGTTGTTCTGGTCGCCGTAGCCGACGAGGGGTTGCCGAAAGGGATGGTCTTTGTCTCCTATGGCATTCACTGCAATTCAATCATATCGGCCTGCACCCATGGTACAGGAATGCCTGATTATAAGATACATGAGGTTGAGATTGTCCCCACTTCAGAAGATCGGAAAACACCGGCTGAGCTGCTGGAGCAATTAGGAGGTGTCGGGTATGCAGGAAATTAAGGATATGGTCTGCCCCTTCTGCGGGTGTCTCTGTGATGATGTAACCCTTAAAATCCAGGAGGGAAAAATCATATCAACAGACAACTGTTGCACCATCGGAAACGCAAAATTCCTGAGTAAACACCGGCTGAAAAATCCCATAAAAAAAGTCGACGGAAAATGGATTGACATCACCTATGATGAAGCAGTGGACACCGCAGTCGAGATTCTTCTGGATGCGGATCGTCCGCTTCTCTTTGGCTGGTCCGGCACGCACGGAGAGGCGCAGTGTGTCGGCGTTCATATGAACGAAATTCTGGGCGGCGTGATTGACAGTACGACATCAGTCTGCCATGGCCCGTCCATTCTTGGGATTCAGGAAGTGGGCCACCCCGGCTGTACGTTAGGACAGGTGAAGAACCGTGCTGACCTGATCATCTACTGGGGATCAAATCCTATTGAGGCACACCCCCGGCATATGAGCCGGTATACTACCTTTGCGGACGGATATTTCCTGGACAATGCATTCCGAAACCGTAAGGTCATCGTCGTTGATGTGCGGGAGACAGAGACCTCAAATGTCGCCGATGAATTTATCAAAATAAAACAGGGCGGCGATTATGCGGTGCTTTCCTCTCTGCGGGCAATCATTCGCGGTAAAGGCGATATGATTCCGGATTCGGTAGCGGGCGTGAGTAAGACGCAGCTGATGCAGGTAGCGGAGATGTGTAAGACCTGCTCCTTTGGCGCATTGTTCTTTGGCGTCGGCCTGACCATGGCAAAAGGGAAGTACAAAAACATCAGAAATGCTATTGAACTTGTCGCTGAGTTAAACCGCCACACGAAATTTACTATCACCCCTATGCGAGGGCACTGGAATGTCTACGGGGCAAATGAAGTATTCTCCTGGATGACCGGCTACCCCTTTGCGGTCGACTTCTCCCGGGGTGTTGCATTCTATAATCCCGGAGAGACCACCGCTGTCGATATTCTGGCACGGAAAGAATGTGATGCCGCGATGATCATCGCCAGTGATCCGGGTGCACATTTTCCCCGTGCCTGTGTGGAGCATATGCGTGACATCCCCCTGATTGTGATAGATCCGTTCCGGTCACTGACGACCGCCCTTGCAGATCTCCAGATACCGGCCGCGGTAACGGGTATCGATGCGGAAGGGACGGCATATCGGATGGATGGGATCCCCATCAAGGTCAAAAAAGCGATTGACTCTGACTATCCCTCTGACACAGAGATTCTCACCTGGATTTATGAAAGGATGCTTGAGGTGAAAGGATTATGAAGACACTCCTGATTAAAAATGCCTTCGTCATCGATCCGATTCAGCACATCTTTGGCGAGACGATGGATATTGCCATTCGCGACGGAAAAATTGTCGATGATGTGTTACATCCGGATGAGGTGATAGACGCACACGGCATGCTGACGCTCCCCGGCGGCATCGATTCCCATACGCATATCTGCGGAACAAAGGTGAATTTCGGCAGGTACATGAGCCCGGAAGACATGCGGGCCGGACGGACATCCCGCAAGGGGGATATGCATGCAACATCCGGATATAGTGTCCCGACCACCTACGGGAACAGTTACCGCTATTCCCGGATGGGCTACACGACCCTTCTTGAAGGGGCGATGGCACCGATGGCGGCACGTCATACCCATGAAGAATTCCGGTATACGCCGCTGCAGGACTGCTTTGCAAATACCCTCTTTGACGGCAACTGGTTTGCGTTAGAGGCTATTCAGGAAGGAGATATCAAACGCCTCGCGGGAGTGCTGGCATGGTACCTGTCCGCGGTAAAGGGATTCGGTGTCAAACTGACAAATCCTGGCGGGACAGAAGCCTGGGGGTTCGGGAAGGATGTTGCCTGCATTCACGAACCGATTCCGCGGTTCGGCATCACGCCCCGTGAGATCATCGTACGGATGATTGAGGCAAACGAGATGCTCAATCTCCCCCATTCTGTTCATCTGCACTGCAACAACCTGGGAAAACCGGGCAATTACCTGTGCACGCTGGATACCTACGATGCTATTCCTGACCTCAACAAAAAGCGCCAGACATTGTATTCAACCCATGTGCAGTTCCATTCATACGGCGGCACTTCCTGGAATGACTTCTGCTCCAAAGCCGATGAAATCGCCCAATCGGTGAATAATAAACCACAGATCGTCATTGATACCGGCCAGGTGATGTTTGGGAAAACGACCACGATGACCGCCGACGGCCCGATGGAGTTCAACCTTTATCGGTTGTACCACAACAAATGGAGCAATCACGACGTGGAAATGGAGACGAGTTCAGGGGTCATTCCTGTTCATTACCGGAAAAAAAATCTGGTCAATGCGATTATGTGGTCAATCGGGCTTGAACTTGCGCTCTTAGTAAATGACCCGTGGCAATGCATTCTCGCGACCGACAACCCCAATGGTGCTCCGTTTGTTAAATATCCGGAGGTAATGGCACTTCTCATGAGCAAAGAGTATCGGGAGAAGGAGTTTGCAACCATCCACAAATCAACCGCCAGACGGGTTGACCTCCCCGCAATTGACCGTGAACTGACCTGGGATGAGATTGCGGTTATGACCCGTTCGGCACAGGCGCGGGCACTGGGTATCATTGATTACGGAAAAGGTCATCTCGCAAAAGGAGCTGAGGCAGATATTGCCATCTATCCTATCCATGTCGACACCACCGACCCGGCACGCGATTATGAACGTATCATCAGTGGCTTTGGAACGACCGATTACACCATCAAAGGGGGTGAAATCGTCTGTAGAAAAGGAGTCTGCATCACAGGAGAAACCCATTCTACCTATTGGGTGAAACCTCACGTCTCCCCGGCATATGATATGAGTACGGATACCGATTTTATTGACAAATTTAACCGGTATTACTCCATGAGAATGTCTAATTATCCCGTCGGAGAGGATTACATCGGCCGGAATGTATGCATGGAAACGGAGGCAACCATATGATGCGCGTCATTCTTGAAGTGAAAGAACGCCATAAACCGAATCTCCCGATTGAAGCGGAATGCATCACCCCAAAGAATTTTCTTGAGGCGGAACGTGAATTTCACGTCTGGAAAGGCAATAAAGAGTTGGATTTGACCGATGTATTTCACGTCCGCAAGGATGGCAATGCCAAATCTGCTGAACAGGTGGAGATAACCATCCGCGGCGATAGTTCCCATATCAAGCGGGTGGGAGAATACATGGACGGAGGAAAGATTCTGATTGAACAGGATATCGGGATGCACTGCGGGAATTTCATGACTGCAGGGCTCATCGAGATTATGGGCAATGCAGACTCCTGGCTGGGTCGTGAGATGCATGGCGGAAAGATCATCTGTCATGGAAATGCGATGGACTATGCCGGTTCCGGATACCGGGGTGAAAAAAAGGGAATGCGGGGTGGACTCATCGAGATCATGGGAAATGCCGGTGATTTTGCCGGAGAAACCATGGCCGGAGGAGAGATCATTATCCATGGAAACGCAGGTGACATGCCCGGCGTTGAGATCAAAGACGGGCTCCTGACCATTATGGGTGACTGCTCGCGTCCCTGCGGCAATATGTCCGGGGGAGAGTGCCGGATATTCGGGACGGCCTATGATATGCTGCCGACATTCAGAAACGAGGGCACGACAACGATTGACTCAGTGCCGGTTACCCGTTTTACCGGGGATTATGCATCACGTGGATTGGGAACAATTTATGTGGGTACCTGCAAATATATGGATTAATGCTGAAACATACGTGCGGATATACGGCGCCCATTCATTGCAAAAATTGCGGCAGGCCACTCATACAGCGCGAGAAAAACGGCCTGTACTGTCCCTATTGTGGTCGTCAGGTGACCATGATCTGCCCGGGCTGCGGAAAACCCTGGTGATCAGCGGTTCTCTACACTGCTTGTGACCCGACGTACATACGCCGCACGCAGTTTTTCTGTCTCATCGACGGTGAAGTCCGCTTTTTTATTCTCCTGCAGGTAGCGTTCCAGTTCAGCAATGACCGCATCGGCTTCGTGATGATCTGCCACTTCAAGGTATTCGGGAACACTGCCTCGCTGCAGAGATTCCCCACAGACCGGACAGAGTTTCCATCTCTGGAACCGATCCATATAGCTGAATGTATAGCAGTTCTCACAGCGGACAATAAGGTACATCGATATATCGCTTATGTATTCGCCAGGATTATTAATCTTTGTGCCGGATGTCCGGTGACGCAGACAACAGGACGGTTACGTATAGTTTTTATTTCAGGCGTTTATTATTGAGTAATGACAATTGAAATCATTCCGGTTGAAGGAATACCTATCATTCATGAAGGGGATAATTTTCCGGCATTCATTGCGGAAAGTCTTGCGATTGAAGACGGTGACATTCTCTGTGTTGCATCATCCGCGTATTCCAAATCAAAGGGATATATGAGAACGCTCGCAGATATCACGCCAACAGAGCGGGCTGATACCATCGCTAAAAAATGCGGCGAAGACCCCCGTTTTATTCAGGCGGTGCTGGATGAATCCGATGACATCATCATCGATTACCCGTTTATTCTCTGCTCTCTTCCGCACGGGCATGTGGGTGTACGGGCAGGCATTGACCATTCAAATGTGGAAGACGGACTGATAATTGTGCTCCCCCCCCATCCCATGGAGGCAGCAGATGATATTCGGCAGGAGATACGGCGAATCACCGGCAAAGATATCCGTGTTATTCTTACCGATACCTGTGGACGATCATTTCGGCGAGGACAGACCGGAACGGCTATCGGATGGAGCGGCATGCCCGCTATTCAGGATTACCGTGGGGATACGGATCTCTTCGGCCATGTGCTCGAAATCACTGAAGAAGCCGTTGTTGACGAGATCGCAGGCTTCGCAAATTTTATGATGGGGGAAAGCAATCGCGGGGTCCCGGCAGTCATCTTCAGAAATGCGCCCTATTGGAAAGGGCATGACAACCTGTACTTCAGTCCGGAAGAAGATATCACCCGAAAAGCTATGAAAAAATGATATTAGTATAATACATTCAGAACGATTGTAAGAACCGCAATTGCTCCGGCAACAATCATAACCGTTGTCGGTGCAATGTTCACGGCTCTGCGATCTTCACTGTCATAATACGTTACCAGACCGGCTGAGGATACAAGCCTTCCACCACTCTTTTTTGCCATGCAGTACAATTGAGTTTTAGCATATTTAAAATGGAAGGTGACAAAGACTGAACTCTGAACAGATATATGAGGGAAGGGCTCTGGTAGGAGAGGCATTTGAGGAGCAAAATGTACGGATTGTTGTCACCAACGGGATAATTACCGCAATCGAAGAGATATCCCACGTCCCCGATATCTGGATATTCCCGGGTTTCTTTAATGCCCACACGCATCTTGGGGACACTATTGCAATGGACATCGATGCCACCGGCTCTCTCGGTGAGCTTGTCGCACCCCCCCACGGCCTGAAACACCGTCTGCTTCGTAACGCATCCCCCGAGACCAGTATCGATGCAATGCAGGCCAGTATACAAACGATGGCACAGAGCGGCGTGTTCGGCTTTGCAGATTTCCGGGAGGGGGGCATACCAGGCGTAGAATGCCTTCAAAAGGCAAATGCCGAATGTTTTCTTGATTCGGTCATTTTTGGAAGGGATGGTGGTGAGACAATCAGTGACGGTCTGGGAGTCTCCAGCACTCGCCACTATGGAAAAGAATTATCCGGGACCATCGAAACAGCACGGGAAAACGGGAAAAAAATCGCCTTTCATGCAGGAGAAAAAGACAACAGGGATGTGGAAACGGCTCTTTCTTTTGACCCGGATCTGCTCGTTCACTGTACCCATGTAACATCAGGCCAGATACGAACGATTGCAGATGCAGGAATACCGGTTGTCATCTGCCCCCGTTCCAACTGGAGACTGGGGGTCACCACATCCAGCCACAATCCCCCGGTTCATGCCATGCTTGCAGCGGGAATTGAACTATGGCTTGGAACCGATAATGTCATGTTCGTCCAGCCCGACATCGCAGCAGAGATGGCATTCTGTCATTATGTATACGGAATTTGTGGCAGAGATCTTCTCGGGATGGCAACCAGAGGAAGCCACCTGATGGGTAAATATTATGCCATCACCGAAGGTAATAATGCACGATTTCTCCGATATAATACAGCGCGTTCGAATGCGAAATACTCTAAATCCATGGTAAACACTATAATAAGCAGACTCAACCCGTCCGATCTGGAAGGAAGTCTT
>CAZBYH010000053.1:0-9497 GCA_964496155.1 uncultured Methanoculleus sp. | reverse complement strand
AATGGCATCTTGAAATCAAGGTCACGGAACAGCTTCAGCCGCACACGGGCACGGGCAACGGTTTTCGATAATTTCTCATCACCAAGAACCCGTGCAATCTCCGTATCATTCTTCCCCTCGTAGTAAGCACAGACAAGCTGGGCAAGCTGGCGGGGGGGCAGCTTCGTCTTGAAATGACCCTGATCAAGAATATCACGCATTATAAGAGCTACTTCACGTTCGATAGCATCCTTGTCGCGGAGGGTACCGTGAATCTTTCTCATCGGTTCAACAATGGTCGTCTTGTTGGTAATGTCTGTGAACAGGTCAAGAAGCTCTTTCTTGCGTTGGTTCATTCTTGCCTGTTTCTTACTCTTGCTTTCACGCATTCGCACTCACCAGAATCTGCTGTTATACTGTGCATGATACAATATAAGCCTTCTCTTCAATGCAATAGTGAATACCGGGCTCGTTAAAATATGTTTTATAATCACGCGTAGAATATAGAGGAAAGCAGTGATCCACAATGGGCGATATCTACGATAATGTAATAGAACTTGCAAGAAGACGGGGCTTTGTCTGGCCATCTTCAGAATGCTACGGGTCCGTAGCCGGATTTATTGATTATGGCCCCCTCGGAGCAATGCTGAAACGGAAGATCGAAAACCTCTGGCGTGGTTTTTACATCATCCGGGAGGGATACTATGAAATCGAAGCACCAACCGTCGGCGTTGAATCGATTTATATTGCCTCCGGCCATGTCAGGGGATTTGCGGATAAAATGTGCCAGTGCCCGGTATGCAGGGAATACCACCGGGCAGACCATATCGCTGAAGAACACGGGACGGCCCATGCTGATTCCCTGAGTCCGGAAGAACTTGCAAAGATAATTAATGGTCTCCCCTGTCCGTCATGCGGAGAACTGATTGAAAACGCTGATGTGTTCTACTTCAATCTGATGTTTCAGACCACAATCGGGCCGGGTTCACAGAGAACCGGATACCTTCGGCCGGAAACAGCGCAGGGAATATTCATTGACTTCAACCGTCTCTCACGGTTTTACCGTGAAAAGCTGCCGTTTGGGGCCGTTCAGATTGGTAAATCCTATAGAAATGAGATCTCCCCCCGGCAGGGAATGATCCGGCTTCGTGAGTTTACTCAGGCGGAGGCGGAAATATTTATTCATCCTGACCATAAGGATCATCCTGATTTTGGCCGGTATGCAGACTATTCCGTCTCTCTCTGGGGCCAGACCCACCAGATGCAGGACATAGAACCTGTCACCCCCACGATGCGTCAGGCCGTTGATTCCGGACTTGTTGCAAACGAATATGTGGCCTATTATATTGCTCTGACGCATGAGTTTTTGACTCAGGTCGGCATCAATCCCGATAAACTTCGGTTCCGGCAGCATCTTCCGACAGAATGTGCTCATTACGCACTGGACTGCTGGGATGCCGAGATATTCTCAGAACGGTTTGGCTGGGTTGAAGCAGTTGGCATTGCCGACCGGACAGATTATGATTTGAGGGCCCATGCAAAAGAGAGTGGCGACAAATTTTCCGTATTCGTACCCTATGATGAGGTCCGGTATGAACAACGCAGGACGATTGTACCTGACATGGGTGCACTGGGGCCCCATTACCGGGGAAAAGCAAAGGCAGTCGCCGATGCACTGATAGCATCTGAACCCGGCCCGGACGGTGCAACCGTAACGATTGACGGTGAATTACTCTTTATTCCGGCAGATTTGTACCAGATTCGTGAAGAAACCGTTGAAATTCGCGGTGAAGAAGTCGTGCCGCACGTGGTCGAACCATCGTACGGAATTGACCGCATACTTTACTGCACCCTTGAGCATGCCTATGAAGAAGAGGATGTAGAAGGGGAAATACGGAAGGTGCTCCACTTAAACCCTGCAATTGCTCCCGTACAGGCAGCAGTGTTCCCGTTGATGAACAAGGACGGCCTTGACACCATTGCACGGGATCTCGCCCTCGACCTCCAAAAGCAGGGTATCCTTGCACAATACGACGATAACGGAGCAATCGGAAGAAGATACCGTCGGCAGGACGAGATCGGCACTCCGTATACCATCACCATTGATTATGATTCACTGGAAGACAACACCGTCACCCTGCGTGAGCGAGACAGCATGCAACAGGTACGTCTTCTGGCCACCCTTATACCGGACACCCTCTCCCGCCTGATTCAGGGAACCCTGCCGTTTGCTGAAGCGGGCAGAAAGATATGAATTATATCTCCCATCCTTTTATTGAACCTGAATCGATTGAACAACGCGATTACCAGCTTTCCATCGCCGCGTCGGCGCTACAGGAAAACACCATGGTCGTCTTGCCTACCGGTCTTGGAAAGACTGCCATTGCGTTGATAGTAACCGCGTCCCGTCTGCTGAATGCCGGTGGCAAGATGCTGATGATGGCACCAACGAAACCTCTTGTTGAACAACATTACCGCTTTTTTTCCAAAAATCTCCGGATTCCGGAAAAAGATGAGGCAGATTCCGGTGTATTCGCCATGTTCACGGGTGAAACACCAAACAAAAAACGAGTTGAGCAGTGGGAGAAGGCAACCTGTATCTTTGCAACGCCTCAGGTAATCAAAAATGATTGCCTCGCCAGCAGGTATCGTCTCACCGATGTCTCCCTTTTGATCGTGGATGAATGTCACCGCTCAGTCGGCAATTATGCATACGTATTCATCGCAGAGGAATACTGCCGGCAGGCACAAAATCCGCTTCTCCTTGCAATGACTGCCTCCCCGGGCAGCAACCGGGAAAAGGTGCAGGAGATCTGTGAAAATCTGATGGTGGGGAGGCTTGAGAGCCGTATGGACACAGACGCGGACGTAAAACCCTACATCCATGAACGGGAAATCACCCATATCCCCGTCCCATTACCGAAAGAACTGGAATATGTCATTAAAACATTGAACCAGCTCATGGGCACCCGTCTCTCGATGCTATCAGGGTTCGGGTATACGGTGCCTGCCCCCGATAAATTATCGATGAAGGCAATGAATGCCATATCCGCACAGGTGCAGGCACGCATCAAACAGCAGGACCAGACAGGATTTGTTGGCGCATCCATTCATGCCGAGTGCATGAAACTTCGTCACGCTATCTCCCTTGCAGAGACACAGGGGAGTGAAACACTCAAACACTATCTGTTCAAACTTCAGGTGGAAGCCACCGATGCAAAGGCATCAAAGGCAAGTATTCGTCTTGCACAGGATCCGGCATTCCAGCATTTGGTTGCTCAGGCAAACGGATGGGGGGAAGAACTCCTGCAAAAACCGGAATATATCGTAAAAATCGTGCAAAATCAGCTCACCGAGTTCCCGGACAGCAGAATCATCATCTTTGCCACCTTCCGCGACACCGTTAATCTCATCGTAAAAAAGCTCACCGAGGAAGGTATTGAAAGCCATCGGTTTGTCGGACAGGCAAGCCGCGACACCGAGAAGGGATTATCGCAAAAAGAGCAGCTTGCAACCCTTGCCCAATTCCGGGAGGGTTCGTTTAAAGTGCTTGTTGCGACATCCGTCGGTGAAGAGGGACTTGACGTCCCCTCCACTGACCTTGTGATATTCTATGAAACCGTTCCCTCAGAGATCCGCAGCATTCAGCGCAAAGGCAGAACCGGAAGACATGGTGCAGGAAATATCATCGTCCTTGTCACCAAAGGAACCGCCGATGAAACCTTTCGGTGGATCAGTCATTCACGGGAGAAATCCATGGAAAAAAGCATCACTTCACTGAAACAAACTCCCCATGTCAGCTCCTCAATATCGGGAGATATGCAGCAGATGAGCATCATCGACTTTGACCGTGAACCGGAGCAGAATATCACCATCGATTACAACGAACCGGAAAAGAAGATCATTGCCGATGATCGGGAGACATCATCTGCCGTGGTGGAATTGCTTCATAAAAAGGATACTGTCGGCCTTGAAATAACCCGGCTTGAATACGGCGACTATGCGATCGGCGACCGGATGCTTGTTGAAAGAAAAACGGCACGGGACTTTGTTGACACACTTGTTGAACGGGATCTGCTGGGCCAGATAAAACAGATGGCAGATGCCTGTGAACACCCTGTTCTGATCATCGAGGGGTCAGACCTTTATGCACAACGAAACATTGCACCGAATGCCATCCGGGGGGCTCTTGCTACAATCAGTGTGCAGTTCGGGGTCTCGGTATTCATGGTTTCCGGGCCGGAAGAGACAGCGGAAATGCTCTATGTTCTCATGAACCGTGAACTGGGAGAACCATCAGGGCGCCCGTCACTGCACCACCATAAGTCCTATCGGTCAGAACGGGAACAGCTTGAATATATTCTGTCGTCATTTCCCGGAATCGGCCCCCACCAGGCCCGCAGTCTCTTAGAACACTTTGGTTCCCTCTCCGCAGTAGTGTCAGCATCAGAACAGGAACTCAGAGAGGTGGAGGGAATCGGCCAGAAAATATCAGGAGTCGTTTCCACACTATCCCATAAAAAATATTAATTGATTTTCAGCACTTTTTCAGCGTTTGCAAGGCATCTGTTCCTGCGCGCACAGCATCCATATACATTTTTGCATCTTCCGGACGGGAGGCGTCCATCGCCCTTGTGCACAGTGCACAGATCGTTTGCTCCAGAGATTCGCATACAGAGCCGGATGACTGCACCGGCATCTTATCCGCCAGATATTGGGAAACGACCGGTTTTTCCGGCAGGTTATCCGTTTTATCTTCTGGAACCCCAGGTTTTCCCAGTTCCTTACAAACAACACAGCATTGTTTCCCCTTTACGTCAAACATGGGCGCCCCGCAGTCTTTGCAGGTGATAGAAAGCATCCGCCCTCCGTTCAGCAGGTATGACGCCATCACTTCATCTTCATTTTTCATGTATTGCCTCATCCTTCTTAACCATCTTATATATGCTATTACTAAAATGTATACTGCGAAGGTGGAAAAATGGGTGAACCAGAAGTAACAATTAAAAACTGCGTAATGATGCTCCAGCACATAATGGATGATAATACCATTCCGCGTAACATCAGAAGAGTCGCCGATGATACCCGCAAGGTACTCGCCGATGATTCTCAGCAGCTTGGGCTGCGTGCAGCAACCGCGATATCGAGAATTGATGAAATCAGTAATGATCCAAATATGCCGGTTCACGCCCGCACACGGATTTGGGAACTGGTCTCGCAGTTAGAGACTATTCCGCTGGACTAATCTTTTTTATACTTTTCTCAATCGATGGATTTCGGTTGTCTGTTCTCCTGTGATTTACGGGGTGTCAGGTGCCGGTAACAATGTAAATCGTGTATTTTGTTCCCGTGACAGTCTCGCATCAGGTTCTATCAACACTGGCTACCGTCTACCCATTATCCATGTGTCATGGGAGACGGACACATTGTGAGTTATGGGCATATACAGGAGATACGCAGATGAAAACGCCTTTTTTCATACTTTTATGCCTGAACATGGGTATATTTTCTCATTGGATGACGGGTCTTCCAAGAGGGTATTTTTCAGATCCAAAGCTCAGAAGTGGAGCAAAGTGCATAATCGCATACAATCCCGTCACAACTATCGAATCCTCCCATTACCGAATCACTCTAAAACAAGAAAGATACCAAGACGGGGATGCGAGTGGTGATGGGGATGTCAATGAAGAGGGAAAGAACCACGTAAATCTCTATCCCCCACCAGGACGTCACCATCAGAAACAACAACAACACCCCTGCCCCCATCATTCCTGTAATCTGTGCGGGAATAATCCGTCTGGCAATGTAGTGCACAAAAAAAAATAATTAATTAATATTCATTCAGATCTTCGGATTCATCATCTAACGCAGTGTCAAATTCAGTATCCGGCTCATCTTCATACTCAGTATCGGGTTTATTTTCAAAGTCAGTATCAGAGTCAGTAACAATTTCCGGAACAGAACCAGTCTCAAATTCCGTATCGATTTCAATCTCATCCGGAACGGATTTGATGATGGTAAACCCAATAAGGCTGTCACCATCATCGAGTTTCATAATTCTGACACCCCGTGTCCCCCGTTTCTGGATGGAAATCTCTGATGCCGATGTCCGTATCACGATGCCAGACTGGCTCATCAACAGGATCTCATCGTCATCAAAGACTGCCTTTGAAGACACAACCCCGGCAGAAAAATCAGTCTTAATATTCCTGACACCCATGGTCGCACGCCCATGGCTCATAAACTCATCAAACTCAGTTCGCTTGCCATATCCCCGTTCGGTAATGGTCAGCAGATGGTCTTTTTCAATCACCGCAATATCCTGCATCTTATCTCCATAGCGGAGTCTGATGCCGATGACACCCAGTGCATTTCTGTGTCGTGGAGGAACTAACTCAATATTGAACCGGAGACTCTGCCCAAACCGGGTGGTTAAGATCAGGTCACTCGTTGCATCAATACTCTTGACATGAGCAAGTTCATCCGTCTCCCGGAGGCTGATTGCATTGATGCCATTAACCCGGGGACGAGAGAATTCTTCCTGAGGGATTTTGACGACCATTCCTTCCGTTGTTGCAAAGAGGAAGAATTTATCATCACTGAACTCAGAAACCGGGATAATAGCCGTTACCCGCTCTTCATTGAGGTCAAGGAGATTGACAATCGCCTTCCCACGGCTGGTTCTGCTTGCTTCCGGAATATCATATACCTTGAGCCAGTAGGCTCTCCCGCCAGAGGTGAAACACAAAAGATAATCATGCGTGCAGGCAGTGAAAACCTTCTGCACGACGTCCCCCTCCTTTGTTGTCATTCCAATGATGCCCCGTCCTCCGCGGTGCTGGGCGCGATAGGTCTCCAGAGGCATTGATTTAATGTAATTATCATCGGTCAGGGAAATGATCACCTCACGATTCTCGATGAGATCTTCCGGATTAAATTCGCCTTCAAACGGAATGATCTTGGTTCTTCTGTCGTTCCCGTATTTCTCACCAAGAGTCGTAATTTCTTCCCGGATAACCGCAAATACGTTCTTGTCATCAGCAAGAATCGTAGACAGACGCCCAATCTCCTGGTTCAGCATATCCTTTTCATCCAGAATCTTCTGGTGTTCAAGGGCAGCGAGACGGCGCAATTGCATCTTGAGAATTGCGTCCGCCTGAATGGCGTCCAGACCAAACTGTTCAATCAATGCGAGGGAGGCTTCCTCACCGGTCTTTGAGGCCCGGATAGTAGCGATAACCGCATCAATCTGGTCAAGAGCAAGTAAGAGCCCTTTCAGGATATGCTGGCGATCTTCTGCTTTCCTCAAATCAAATTCGGTACGTCGCCGCACCACTTCGCGCCGATGGTTAAGATATTCATTGATGATGGAACGCAGACCCAGTACTTTTGGCTGAACATCTACAATGGCCAGATTAATAATGCCAAAGGTGGATTCGAGAGATGTGTGCTTATACAGCTGATTTAAGATCGTGAGAGGCTGGGATGCGCGTTTTAACTCAATGACAACACGAATGCCGTCCTTATCGGACTCATCGCGGATATCACTGATTCCATCGATTTTCTTTTCATGGACAAGGGCTGCCATCTGCTCAATCATCCGGGATTTGTTCACCTGGAACGGAATCTCAGATATGATGATGCGTGGTTTCTTTTCCTCATCTTCAATCTCTGCGACTCCCCGGAGACGGATTTTTCCGCGTCCGTCATGATAAGCACTTTTAATACCTGACGTACCGAGAATAACGCCGCCGGTCGGGAAATCGGGACCCGGCATGATGGTCATCAGATCTTCGACGGTAATTTCAGGGTTATCAATGACCGCTGCTATTGCCCGAGAGACCTCCCGCAGATTGTGGGGGGCCATGTTCGTTGCCATACCGACAGCAATCCCTGTCGTTCCGTTCACTAAGAGATTGGGGAATTTCCCCGGAAGAACCGACGGTTCTTTGAGAGATTCATCGAAATTCGGGACGAAGTCCACCGTCTCTTTATTTATATCCTCTAAGAGTTCCTCTGCAACCGGATCAAGGCGTGCTTCGGTGTACCGCATTGCTGCTGCTGAATCGCCATCAATGGAACCAAAGTTACCCTGTCCTTCAACAAGCATATGCCGATAGGCAAACGGCTGAGCCATCTTAACGACCGTGTCATAGATGGAAGAATCACCATGCGGGTGATACTTACCCATGACATCTCCTACCACACGTGCACATTTTTTAAACGGCTTATCATGGTAGTTACCCATCTCGCCCATCGCAAAGAGCGTACGACGATGAACAGGCTTGAGACCATCACGAACGTCAGGGATAGCACGGCCAATGATGACACTCATGGCATAATCAATATAGGAGGATTTCATCTCCTGCTCAATATTGACAGGAATTATGCGACCTCTCTCTCCAGGTTCTTCAGATGTCAAGGTTCGTCACCTCCTTTGCATGGCGCCGGATGAAATCACGACGGGCAGCGACATCACTGCCCATGAGCTTTTCAAAGATATCATTTGCATAACTCGCATCTTCAATATGCACCTTCTTCAGCACCCGGGAGGCAGGTGCCATGGTGGTATCCCAGAGCTGCTGGGCATTCATTTCACCCAGACCTTTGTAGCGCTGGATGTGGGTGCCTTTCTCTCCCAGCTCCGTTGCATACTTCCGCATCTCCTCTTCACTATATGCATAATACTCCGTTTTTCCCCGTGCCACCCGGTAGAGAGGCGGCTGAGCAATATAGATATAGCCTTCTTCAATCAGTTGTGGCATGTAGCGATAGAAGAACGTTAAGAGCAGCGTACAGATGTGGGCGCCGTCAACATCCGCATCAGTCATGAGAATGATATGGTGATACCGGCAGCGTTGAACATCGAATGTTTCCGCAATGCCGGTTCCGATGGCAGAGATTAATGTCTGAATTTCAATATTTTTGAGAATTTTGACCGGGTTTGCTTTCTCGACATTCAGAATTTTTCCTTTTAACGGAAGAATTGCCTGGAACTTACGGTCTCTTCCCTGTTTTGCCGAACCGCCTGCAGAATCTCCTTCCACAATATAGATCTCACTCTTCGACGGGTCACGCTCAGAACAGTCAGCCAGTTTTCCGGGAAGACCCGAGCTTTCAAGGGTGCTCTTTCTGCGGGCAAGTTCACGGGCTTTCTTTGCGGCTTCACGTGCTCGTGCAGCGGTTTTGGCTTTTTCGATGATAACCTGAATAACCCGCGGGTTCTCTTCAAAATAGGTTGACAGAGACTGATACACCAGTGAATCCACAATGCCCCGGATGTTTGAATTCCCTAGTTTCGTCTTTGTCTGCCCTTCAAACTGCGGTTCCGCTACCTTAATGGCAATAATGGCATTCAGCCCTTCCCGGACATCCTCTCCCCGCAGAGGAACAGAGATGTCTTTTAACAAATTATTATTCCGTGCGACGGTATTTATCGAACGGGTGAGAGCACTTCTGAATCCCTCAAGATGGGTACCTCCTTCCCGGGTGTTGACGCTGTTGACAAAGGTCAGCAT
>CAZBYH010000052.1:0-9755 GCA_964496155.1 uncultured Methanoculleus sp. | reverse complement strand
GATCACATTGAGCCCTATCAAACTATATCCTCTCCTATTAGTATGATTGATATGGTACACAATCTCTGTGGTGAGAGTAAACGGGCTAATTTCCCGTAGGCGGTACGGTTAAAAAATGAAGTGATCAGAGGTTTTCGGTAAAGAATGCCACCATTTTTTGCCACGCATCTTCCAGAGCAAGCGATGATTTGAAAGATTTGCCCCCGAAAACACGAGTTCCCGCGATCTCGGGTGCCGGCAGTCCGGGAAGGGTGGTGAGGTGACCTGCCCCTCGGTATTTCAGGTGGGTTACCGGTATGCCTGCGGCCTTTAAGGAAGCCTCTATCGCATCTGCCATTTGGCTTGCGGACCAGACAGCATCATCGGTTCCGGAGACCAAAAAGACCGGGCCGTGAATATCTTCGACCGGAATCCGGGTTTTTTCCAACTTCTCCGGATTCTTTTCCATGCCCCGTTCATAGATCTCACGAAACGCAACCGGACGCCCGCTCATGAGCTTCAACAGATCCATCCCGGAGAAGTGCATCGGCATGAAAGGAAGCGGCACCTTCTCTGAAGTCCACGAGCTCTTTGGTGCCCCCGCTGTTGGACTCTGCCACACAACAGATGATGGTGAATATGCTGCCACCGCACGCACCCGTTCGGTGCGGGACGCAAGGAGCAATGCCAGTTCTCCGCCTTTTGAGTAACCATAGATGCCCATCCGGTTGGTATCCACTGCAGGATATGTCTCAAGATAGGCAACGACACGGTCAAAGAACTCGAGTGGCACCTGACTGAGTTCTTCGGTGAGTGGTTTCCCTCCGAAGTAGGCAACAGAGAATGTGGCGATGCCGTGGGATGCCAGCAGTGCCGGGAGGGGTTCGGTGAACCAGCCCTCCGAACCGCCGAGACAGATGACCACCGGAAACGGGCCATCACCCTTTGGGTAGAATAGAGTGCCCCGCAGGGGGCCATCCCGAACCTCTTCCCGGATAGTCTTTGCCTCGTCATAGACATGGAGTCTCAGACTTCCCCGGGCTGAATCTCCGTTCGCTGCCCGGGCCTGAATCTCAATCAGCAGAGGATTGGTTGTGGTCTTTGCAAATAATGGCACCGGCTTATCCGGTTCATCGACCGGTCGCATGGAGTCAAAAATCTCCCACGGATCTATTTCGGCAAAACTCTTGCCATTAGATCCTGTAGAGGCAATATCCAGACATCCCTGCGGGTTGAGGGTATAGGGAACAACTCCCTGCCAGCGCGTGCCGTCGTCATCTGTGGTCTCTGTGGTAATGGTCACCCTGGCGTGAGGTTTGAATCCCCGCAGAATGATGTCTGCTTTTCCATCAATCATCACGTTCCGGCGGGCGATTTCAATCCGTGGTCCCGGTATATCATGTTTTTCCTGGTTCATTGCTGTTCTTCTCTTTTGGGAATCCCTGATCTGAACTTGTATGGCAACGTAATAAAGGAATAGGATGACGAAGATGGGAAAAAATGGAATTACCCCCGTTTCAGGCTATCGGGTACTGGATCTTGGTGAGGAGTTCCTCTTCCGGTGTCTCATGGGATTATTCAGGTGGTATGAACGTGGGGGCTCGTCCTTCGTGGTCCCGTCCTTCTCTAATATTAATCAGGAGCTTAATTGGCCTTATCAAGATTCAATGTCCAATTTATCTGACTAAATATTGCTGAAACCCATGGCTGGTATCCTGATGCTGATCAAACCAAAGTGGATAGCAGGGCGGTATGAGAATGGGCGCTTCGCTCAGAAATCCCGATCATTTTCAACTCGAAAAAAAGAGAATTATTCCTTTCGGGAAAGAGCAATGGCACAAAGTGCTGCGAGTCCAAAGAGTCCTGCCAGGGGGAAGGGGCTCTGTGTTGGCTCGGTTACCGGACCCGTCTTGAGGTCTGCAGAGATCTGGACAACTTCGCCTTTTGCCGGGTACTGGGTAATTTTTCCGGTATAGGGGGTATATCCGGGCTTTCCAACCTGATAGGTGGTGTACGGAGTGCCGGTGGTGTATACTTCAATCATCAGGGTGCCGTCCTCTCCCGTTACGCCTTTATGGTCACTACCGAAGTACACGGATGCCCCCTCTATATTGGCTGTAAGTTTGTAGTAGCCTTTGTCACCGCCAATAAGCTGCTCTTCTATGTTGGCAGAGATCTGGACAATTTCGCCTTTTGCGGGGTACTGGGTAATTTTTCCGGTGTAGGTGGTGTATCCGGGTTTCTCAACCTGATAGGTGGTGTACGGAGTGCCGGTGGTGTATACTTCGATCATCAGGGTGCCGTCCTCTCCGGTTACGCCTTTAAGGTCGTTGTTGAAGTACACGGATGCACCCTCTACATTGGCAGTAAGTTTGTAGTGGCCTTTGTTACCGCCGATAAGCTGCTGTTCAATGTTTGCAGAAAGCTGGACGATTTCATCCTTTGCCGGGTACTGAGTAATTTTTCCGGTGTAGGTGGTGTATCCGGGCATCTCAACCTTGTAGGTGGTGTACGGAGTGCCGGTTGTGTATATTTCGACCATCAAGGTGCCGTCCTCTCCGGTTACGCCTTTAAGGTCGTTGTTGAAGTACACGGATGCACCCTCAATGTCTGCATTTACCTGATAATATCCGATATCGCCGCCGATGGTTGTAGACATGGCAGCCGCCGCCATAGTAACAAGAAGTGCGGCTGAAAGGAGAATTGTCATTGCCTTACGAATCATAGCAGAGTTTTCGCCTGCATTGGTTAATATTCTTCGGGATCTGGTATGGAATGATGGGCACGTTCTGTGGCATGGTTACTGACACGCCTCACCCAATGATGTTGTTTTGTCGGGTAAATGTGGGCATGTTTTTTTAACCAGCTGCTTATTTGTCCAGTATCTTCCCCCGTCTCTCTTGCACCAGACAGGCGAATATAAAGAACTCCGCCCCGAGGACGATATGGATGCCTCCCATGATGGCAAAAGAAAAGAGAAACAGGATGGCCGGGGGGAACGCTGATGTACCTGCACTCAGAAACGCAGTGATGTCCAGGGACCGAATAAGCCCTCCTGTTGCCGCCGCAAAAAAGAGCGCCGCAACTACGGTAAGAATGCCTCTGCATCGGGTGCATATTCCGCTCGTTGTGCAAGGATGAAAATGGGCGAAAGGATGCACAACGTCCCGGCAACGGTGAGAAAGATTCCGGCAAAAATGAGTGCAGGTCCCGTTTCGATCAGATTTCCCATCACCGCAAATGTGACCGCTCCACCCGAGGCACACCCGAGGGCGATACCTGCCCTCACCCATCCTCTTGCAGGTATCCGGGAGAAGGCTGCATACAGAATGGCACCGAGAACAGCTGCTGTCAGGCCCGTTATGAAGACCGAAAAAATGAGATTAAATGCAACCAATGAGGCAGAAATCATTACAGATTGGTCCGCGTGATATCACTTCAGCCTTTTGACTAGTGTCATGTCAATCATAAACAGTCTTAACAATAATGTAGTATGAGCGATTTATATCTTCATCAATGAGGAAGTATGTTGTAACGCTTACTCGCGATGAACGTGACGCCCTTTCAGCGATTATCTCGAAAGGTAAACATCCATCCCAAAAATTACTGAATGCACTTATCCTTCTCGGGTGTGATGAAGGAGACTATCAGACAAACCGTTCAAAAAATGAGGATTTATCCCGAGTTCTCAACATTAGCATGCGAAAGATTGACCGGGTTAAGAAACGGTTTGTCGAGGAAGGGTTTGATGCGGCTCTTTCAAAGAAAAAGCCCGATCGCAAATATGACATAAAAATCGATGGAGATTTTGAGGCAAAGCTCATTGCGTTGAGTTGCAGTGAACCACCCGATGGTTATTTTCGCTGGTCACTACGATTATTGGCCGACAAAGCGGTCGAACTTGAGTTTATCGATGCTATCTCTCATGAAAGCATCAGACAGGTTTTAAAAAAAACGAGCTCAAACCCTGGAGAAACTAAGCATGGGTAATTCCTCCTGAGCAGAACAGTAACTTTGTTGCCCAGATGGAGCTGGTTCTGGATGTATATAAGCAACCTTTTGATCCAAAGTATCCTGTCATCTGTATGGATGAATCGCCCAAACAACTCATAGGCGAGACTCGAATTCCTGTGCTTTGTTCTCCAAAACAACCTGCAAGACATGATTATGAATATCGCCGATGTGGCTCGTGTAATGTTTTTCTTGCGTGCCAACCGCTTGCGGGAAAACGGATGGTAAAAATTACAGAGCGGAGAACCAAAAAGGATTGGGCTCAATTTCTCCAGGATATTGCTGAGCAATACCCTATGGCGGAAAAAATCACCTTGGTGATGGATAATCTGAACACCCATACGCCTGGATCACTCTATGATACTTTTACGCCTGAGGTAGCAAAGGCCTTGTGGAATCGATTTGAATTTGTTTATACGCCAAAACACGGGAGTTGGCTCAATATCGCCGAAATCGAATTGAGTGTTCTCCACTCCCAGTGTCTTGACAGAAGGATCCCTCATATTGATACTATCCGGAACGAGGTGAAATCGTGGGAAAATGCGAGAAATAACAAGATTTCTTGTGTAAATTGGCAATTTACAAAGGACGACGCACGAATAAAATTATCTCGCCTTTACCCGACATTTTAGATATGACGTGGCACTAGTGTGGCTTTTTTTCCCAAAAACCTGCATCTCAACGGTATTTCCTGGGAGATCTTTCTCATCTCTCCTCGAGTCGGGGTGTCTGCCGTGTCTGCAGGAGTATGAGCAGCTCACAGACACCGATACAAACGATCACTGCGAGTGATGTTTCGATGATTCCTTTGAGGAGGACTGACATGCTGACAGGAATACCGCCGGTTGCCAACGACAGGGCCTTATAAAATCCCATTCCTCCAAAAACTGAGCCGATGCCTGCAGAGAGAAAGAGTGCAGAAAATATCTCTTCTACTCCCATACATGAACGGTATTGGGTAAATCCGGAGATGACGAGAACACCTGCTGCAAGGAAGAGCGGGTTTATCAGAAACCCGGTTACGGTGGTCAGAAGAGGTATCGGAACAAACGGTGTGGGAGGCATCTGAAGGCGGTAATAAATGGAAACTACATATCCAGATAGAAATACCACTCCCCCTGCCACTTTCTGATCAACGGGAAGATGCCGGGCGGCATACACGATGATTGTCCCGGTGATGCCGAATACAAGGCCGAATCCCAGAAAATACATGAGATAGAGGAGGTCCATACAGTGGAAGTCGCCCTTCCGGTGTATCACTCTATCTCAAAGGGGAGGTGCCCGCTGCCCCACGGCCATCCTGCCGGGCGCTTCAGACGTTTATCCATACCCTGTTGTTGCATGTCTGGTTCGCTGGGCAAATACCCTCAGCATGTATTCGTCGCTCCGGTCGCCGTTGAGGATGAAATGCTCTTTTGGGAGTTTTGGTCTGTGCAGGAATGAGCTGCTCATGGTGCTGTGCCGCAGGTATTTGGGACCATTTGTCGCGCAGGCACATGAAGGCTGCCGCAAGAAAAATTCATCTCCATGGATCATCTGGTTGTGGCAAATATCTACTGCCTTAAACGATATGGGGCCATTTACTCAGAGCTTAGATATTTCCCTGCCGTTCCGCTAAAATTGGGTATGATGGGAATAACTATTAACTCATACGACCTTTATTAGTCTGAGTTTATCTCATGAACGACAGAAACAATTACCGGGGCGGAAGCCGTGGTCAGGACAGCGGTCAGCGCTCCTTTGGTGGGCCCCGCGAAATGCATAAAGCAACATGCGCAGATTGCGGAAAGGAATGTGACGTTCCATTCAAGCCAACCGAAGGAAGGCCTGTTTACTGCAACGATTGCTTCCCAAAGCACAGAAAACCAAGATACTAATTCTTATTAGTATCACATTTTTACTATTTCATTTCTTCTGACAGGTATCTGTCTTTAGTGTATTCATTTGTCTCCTGAATGGTCAGTTTCGTTTTGACTTGATTTGTTTTGGTTGGATGACTCCTGTTGCCGTTTTTTGTGTATCCGTGAGTAAATAGACAGAAGTCCTTTTCCCCTCGCACGCAAGACAAAAAGACTGACTGGTTTTATGACCGACGATCTAAAACAGATGATACGGACGAAATGCCGCGAGATGGATATTCCCCTCTCGGGGATTGCCTCTGTCTCACGATGGGAAGACCCGAGCCTGAACCCCGGCATGCCGGAGGCTTTTTTTCCTCATCATATATGGCCTGACACAGTGTCCGTAGTGGTGATCGGCCTCCCTGTACACCTCCCCGCCCTCGAGACGTCGCCATCGATCTGGTATCGTGAGGAGTACCGTACCATCAACACACTCCTTGACCAGTATACCTACCGGCTGGCAGAGTTTCTCAATCAGCGAGGATACCCGTCGGTCTCTGTCCCCCGCGATGGGTATGGGCACGTGAGTGTGCTGGTGGATAACCCCGTTGCCTTCTTTTCCCACCGCCATGCGGCATACCTTGCGGGGCTCGGTAATTTTGGCGTCAATAATATGCTCCTGACCCCGCAGTATGGCCCGCGGGTTCGGTTTGGATCGGTTTTCATTGCAGCCCCGCTTGCCTCCGACCCGGTGATGGAGGAAATGCTCTGCACCCGGTGTATGCAGTGTGTCGATCAATGCCCTGTAAAAGCGCTAAACGTTGAGGATTATCCCGAGGGACTGACAGATACAACGGCTTGCGCCAGATACAGTCTGCGTCTTAACGAACAATACCGTTCTCCCTGCGGCGTCTGCATCAAGGTATGTCCGGTGGGTGAGGATCGGATTCACTACTGTCGGGAGAATACTGAAATATACCGGAATCGCACGGGTGCAGAAGAGTGCCACCGTGCCTGGGATCATGTCCGCCGATACGGGGTGAAGTAACCTCTAACCTGGCATGTGCTACATTCCCGAAGAAAACACTATTGCAAATCCGGTGCTAATGATAATGCATAGAGACAAAACCTGTCTGTTCTCAATCGTGTCCCCCAGGTGTAGTACAATATGAAATTCGCAACGCTCACTGAAACGGAAACTGCCGGTAAAACCGTACTCCTGCGTGTCGATTTTAACTCCCCGATAGATCCTGCCTCAAGTATTATTCTTGACGATAAACGGTTCCGGGAACATGCACCGACGGTGCAGGCGCTGGATGATGCAAAGTGTGTAATCATCACCCACCAGTCCCGCCCTCTGAAAAAGGATTTTACCACGCTGGAAGTTCATGCCGCCCGGTTGGAACGCCTCATCGGTCGCCCGGTTCATTATATCGATGACATATTTGGGCGGTGTGCCCGTGAAGCGGTAGCGGAGATGGATGCAGGCGAAGTACTGATGCTCGAGAATGTCCGGTTTAATGCCGAAGAGAACCTGAGGATGTCAGGTGAAGAGGCCCTTGGAACACATCTGGTGCGTAATCTCGCTGCCATGGGGGACATCTACGTGAATGATGCATTCGGCACTGCACACCGCTCTCAACCGACCATCGTTGGCCTCCCGCGTGCGATGCCTGCAGTGGCGGGGCCTCTTATGGAAAAAGAGATTGGCACCCTTTCACGGGTGCTCTCCGGGGCACCGGGCCCGGTGACCTTTGTCCTTGGCGGCACCAAGGTGGATGACTCCCTTGATGTAGCGGCAAATGTTCTCTCCGGCGATATTGCAGACCGAGTCATCGCAGTCGGCGTGGTGGCGAATGTCTTTTTTAAGGCACAGGGCATCAGTATTGGGTCACCCTCGGAGGATCTCATTCGCACGCTTGGCTACCTCCCGGAGGTGGAGAAGGCCCGGGATATTCTCGCCAGATATGGGGATAAGGTTGTATTGCCGGAGACGGTCGCGGTTCGTTCCGGCACCTCCCGTGCTGAGTGTCCGGTCACTGCCATACCTGATCTGCCGGTTCTTGACTGTGGCCTCGAATCCATTGGTCCCATAACTGACCTCATCCATGAATCCGGCACGGTGGTCTTAAACGGCCCTGCCGGTGTCTTTGAAGACCCAATCTTTGCAATTGGTACTCATGAAATCCTGCGAGCTGCAGCATCCGCAGAATTCTCCGTGGTGGGCGGAGGGCACACCGCGGTGGTCATCGAATCGATGGGCATTCACCAGATGTTCTCCCACATCTCCACCGGCGGCGGGGCCTGCATTGAATTTCTGACGGGCAAGATGCTTCCTGCGGTTGAAGCTCTTCAGGAGTCAAAAATTCGTTTCGGGTAATTTTTTCTGTCTTTTTGGACGGGAGGGGAGCATGGGGAGGGGTGGTTTTGCTCTCTCTTGCTATGCCCTCTCTTGCTATACTGTAGTTTTTTTCTTTCTCTGATATCCCTCTCCCTTTTGCTGTCTGTCACGGGTGTGACATATCTGCCCGAAACCCTGAATGGCGGGATTTATGCTTCATGCTTCCAGAGTATCTGTATAAAGGATCGGTCGGGTGCTTCATGACAGACAACACTGGAATCAGAACCAAAGAAATACTCTGTGAAACCCCCGGAGGGGAGAGGATATACCGTGACAAAAGGAGCATCGTTGCAGTCCTGCCTTCGGGGCGAAGCGTGGTTTCCACCTCATGGTTAAACGGCGGGTACCGTGAAGACCTCCGGATGATCTTCAACCACCAGATAACGGGGGATTCCTGCTGTTCAAACGATCTTGAGGGGGGGAGCATCAACGCGTACCTGCGTCTTACGGTATCTCGTCTCGGGTTTGATCCAAAGCAGTCGACCGGGATGCTCACCGGGGCGGATATGAAAAATGCTGCGGTTGCCACACACACCTTCGGTGGACTCACGGTGACTGCGGTTGTCACCGGAGGAATTGAGGGGAACGGTGGGCGTGCGGGGGATCCTGCCTCATTTTACGAGAAAAATGGCGAATTTGGCGGTCTCGGGGGGACGATCAATACGATGCTCTTTATTGGTGCCTGCCTTCCGCCGGAGACGATGGTCCGGGCGGTGATGACGGCCGCGGAAGCCAAGGCTTCTGTGCTTCAGGAGCTGATGGCGCCGTCCTGTTACTCAGCAGGTATTGCGACAGGTTCCGGGACGGATATGATCACCATCGTAAGTGATCGAACTCATCCCCTCTGCCTCACCAACGCGGGCAAACATGCAAAACTGGGAGAACTGATTGCCCGGTGTGTCCGGGAGGCGACTCGCGATGCACTGGCCCGCCAGACCACTCTCTGCCCTGAGTCCCAGCAGAATATGCTGGTTCGGCTTGACCGGTTTGGTATCGGAGAAGAAAAGTTTTGGAGGGCAGCCGCCGCCCTTCCCGGTGTGCATGACCGGGCATCCTTTCTGGCCGCACTCCGGGAACGTGCCGCGGATCCAATGCTGGTGGCAGCCACCGCCGCTGTCCTCCACATTGCAGATGAGGTGGCATGGGGGCTTTTGCCGGAGAATGTCGGGAGGCAGGCGGTATGTTCGATGATGGCAGGCATTCCTGCTGTTATCGGGATGGGCTTGCCTGTTAGTCCCGATATTATTTACACCGGCAATGATTCGATACCCGAAGAATGGGTCCGTTTTGTGGTCTGGTTCATTGAAAACTGTCCATAAAAAATGAATCGTCCGGATTTCTCTTCCGACCCTATAATAAAAAAAAGGTAACTGGTCCGGTGGGCCTATAAACTTCAGTAGGAGTAAATGGTTTTCCCCAAAATGCTCCTCCGATTGATTCGAGTACTGGCACAGCATTTTTCTTCACAGTTGAAATGTATCCGCGAATTCGGCAGAAGTTGGATGCACCTTCTTCACTCCTGA
>CAZBYH010000051.1:0-9791 GCA_964496155.1 uncultured Methanoculleus sp. | reverse complement strand
ATGGCACCTATGGTCATTATCTCTGCCGGAGGTCTGACCCATATCAACGAAGTGATCTCATCGATTGATCCAAACATGGTGCAGCCCTTCTACCCATCCCCTGCTTACGCGGCATATGCCTACTGTACACCGGAATTTCTGTTCTCATTTGGGATACTTCTGATAGTAGGTCTTGCCTGTGCCCCTCATGTAGTAAACAACATTCTCGCTGCAAAAGATACCAAATTCTTCCGGTGGTCTCCCTTAGTGGCATTTAGCATTTATCTGGTGGTAATGTTTCTGGTGAAATTTACCGGATTTGCCGTGCGGACGCTGGTTGAGGAAGGAAAACTAATACTGCCGGATGCCGTGAATGCCCAGGATTTTGCGTTCATGTATGGCGTGGAGTATGCAATGCCCAGCATGATGATCTGGGCAGTTTTTGCCGTGATCGTGCTTGCGGCGGTGATGTCTACCACAGACCGGCTGATGCTTACCATCGGCACCCTATTTTCCTGGGATGTCTACCGGAATCTCTTAAAGCCAAAAGCATCTGACCGTGAAGTGCTAAAAGTGAGCCAGATCTGTGTAATCATTGCAGCAGTTGTGTCACTCTACCTTGCTATCAACCCGCCCGAGATGCTTGCATGGCTTATCTGGATGGGAATTGGCGTTATGCTTGCAACCTTTGCGGTGCCACTCTTAGCAGCACTCTACTGGCGGCGGGCGAATGGTGCCGGTGCCATTGCGAGTATGGTAGCAGGTCTCATTGGGTCGGGCATCTTTGGATATTACCATCAGTTTGTCGCACCACTGCCGATGCATTTCAGTATCTATGCACTTGCCCTCGCTATTGCTGCAATGATCGTATTCAGCCTCCTGACCCCGAAGAACAGTGAAGACGTGCTGGATGCTACCCTGACCGGCCCATTCATTCAGCGCAAATAATTTTTCCCCTGCCTTTTTTATGCCTCCGCGGCATACTATTGAGATTGTGACGACAGCAATAATCGGTGGTGGACTTACCGGTGTCACGCTTGCGAGACTCCTTTCCCAACAGGGTGAAGATGTAGTCATTCTGGAGCGTGAAGACACATACGGAGGGCTCTGCCGTTCCCATACAGAAAATGGATTTACGTTTGATGACGGAGGATCTCATATCATATTCTCACGTGATGCTGAGGTTCAGTCGTTTATGCGTGATGTGTTGCAGGATAACAAAGCAGAGCGAAACCGGAATACCAAGATATTTTTTAAGGGGGCATATGTCAAGTATCCGTTTGAGAACGGTCTTGCAGAGCTTTCTCCTGAGGACCGGTTTTACTGTATTAATGAGTATATCAAAACTCTGATCTCTCTTGAAAAAGGCGAACTCCAGCCTCCGGCAAATTTCAGGGAATGGATTAATTATACGTTTGGGAAAGGGATAGCAGACCTCTATATGATCCCGTACAACGAGAAGATCTGGAATTATCCGTCAGATAATATGTCACTGCACTGGGTGGATGGCCGTATCCCCCGCCCTCCGGTGGAAGACATCATTAAATCAGCAATAGGGATTGAGACCGAGGGCTACACGCATCAGTCAGTCTTTACCTACCCGGTGACAGGTGGCATCGAGGCACTGGTGCGTGCCATTGCTGCACCTATCCAGGATAAAATCAGATGCGGTTTTTCGGTGTCTTCCATTGAAAAGACAAAGGATGGGTTTTCCATCAGCAATGGGACCAAAACAATTCTCGCTGACCGGTGCATATCAACGATTCCCCCGCAGGAATTGTTGTCATGCCTTTCAGATGTCCCACATGAGATTCGTGAGGCCGTCGATGCACTGCATTATAATTCGTTGTTTTCCGTGTGTCTGGGGGTATCTCATCCAGTGAATGACTATTCATGGCTGTATGTGCCCCAAGATGAGCTTGGGATGTTTAACCGGGTTTCATTCCCGTCCAATTACTCGGACGTAGTCGCCCCTGCGGGACAGTCATCGGTGCTTGCCGAGATCACCTTTAATGAGGGTGATGACGTCTCCCGGATGACGGACGATGCAATCATCTCCCACACCGTTGCGGGACTTGTCAAGATGAATATTCTTACATGCCAGGAGGATGTGGTGTATGCTGCTGTCCGAAGGCAGGATTATGCGTATGTGGTCTATGACCTTGCGTATCAGAAAAATATCAGTGTCGTTCTTTCCTATCTGCGGGAGAGAGGAATTGAACCTCTCGGCCGGTTTGGTGAGTTTGAATATCTGAATATGGACGGGTGCATCCGGCGTGTGCTGGACTATCTGGGTTTGAAGAACCCGGTGTGAAAAAGAACACCACACCCGTTTTTTTCTCTACGGAAGGCGGGATAGGAGTGCTTCAGCAGATCTGATTGCACTACCCCTGAAAACGTAATGCACCGGAATGAATAAGCAGCGGAAAAAATACGAATCATCAGTATTTTTCCGGATACCACTGATGAAAGAGAGCTACCCCATGGAAAATGTTGTTTCGGTACACAATCTGATTAAAACCTTTGATAAAAAACCGGTTCTTTCCGGCATCACATTTGATGTCTCCAGAGGAGAGATTTTTGGGTTTCTTGGTCCCAACGGTTCGGGTAAAACCACAACAATACGAATCCTTCTGGGACTGTTGCGACTGGACTCAGGAAGTGCCCTTGTTTTTAGAGAATCCCTTGAAACCAGTGACAAAACCCGCGGACGTGTCGGTGTGTTACTGGAGAATAACGGGCTTTTTGACAAACTCACGGCATATGAGAATTTGGTATATTATGCAGAACTGTATGGCATCCCGGATAAAGAAGTACGAATTTCTGAACTGCTGGAATTTACTGCCTTAACATCGAGAAAAAACACGCTTGTCGGGACGTTTTCTACCGGAATGAAGCGAAAACTGGGTATTGCACGGGCCATTCTTCACCGCCCCGAGGTGCTGTTTCTGGATGAACCTACCTCAGCGCTTGACCCTGAAGCTCAGAAGATGGTTCGCGATCTGATTGTGCATCTGTCGAAAGATGAGTCGATGACGGTGTTTTTGTGTTCCCATAATCTTGATGAAATACAGAAGATGTGCAGTCGTGTTGCCATCCTTCATGGAGGCAAAATAAAGGCTTTGGACTCTGTTGAAAATCTCCGGGAGAACCGTGGTGTTACCAATGTTCGAATCACGCTTTCTGATGTGAATCAGATAGATGATGCAATATCCGTTGTTTCAAACTCACCCGGAGTCTCTGATTGTACCGGGACCAAAACCGGTTTTTCACTCACTCTTTCCGGTTCATCCACATCGCCAGTCATATCCCGACTCTGTAATGCCGAGATACCTATTGAAGAGGTAGTAAAGGACCGGCGGTCGCTTGAAGATATTTATATTGAAATTATGAGGGAGGAGGCGTAACTGATGAATCCAATATGGGTGGTTGCAAAAAAAGAGATGCGACTGATTGCTAAAAACCGTTCTCTTATCATGAGCATTGTGCTTTTCATGGGTGTTTTTGGGGGAATAACCTCCCTTGGTGCGATCATGTCCATTGTTGAAGGGGATGTGGAGAGTATAGTATCAGCCCTTGATTCCCTGATGATGTATCTCGTTTTGATGCTGGGTATATTTAGCGGATATTTCTTATCGTCACAGGCATTTTTAGGGGAAAAAACCGGAGGGACAATTGAAACGCTACTCTGCTCCCCTCTGCCGTTGCGGGACATCTGGCTGGGAAAAGTGATCGGTGTGATGATTCCTTCCTATGCAATTGCATTGTTGGTTGCAACAGCACTTGTGGTTCTTTCAAATATAGCAGCGGACTTTCTGGTGTTGCCTTCAATTGTCATGATCCTGTTCGTGCTGTTCGTTGTCCCGGTTTACATCGCCTGTGCCATCGGTTTGTTAGGGTTTGTCCAGCTACTGTTAGGGATGAAAGAGAACCAGATAATAAATATCGTGCTTGTTGTCGGGTTTATTGGGGCAATTTCTGTTTTTGACAGTCTTGTTGCGGAAGGAGTGGTTGTCATGTCCGCTCCGGTTGTGGGAGGGATGTTTGTACTGAGTATTCTTCTTCTGGGCGGTATCGGGTATATGACCCGGATATTAAACCGGGAGAAGATTGTTACGACTCTTCCTTAGAGAACGGGGATACTGTTTATGTTTTTGTCGAATAGGGACGTAGGGTTGCTCCTACGCCCCTATTTGACAAATAATTTGAATTCCCAATACCTAATGGATTATTCACCTGAGATCCATCCTCATGAATCTCACATATGAGATCCCAAAGAAGACTGCCGGGAAAATAAACATCATCAGAATGTTGGATCCAACCTTTCCCATAAAATCTTCAAAGGATATTCCCATCTCAGCATAATCCAGACGATACCCATTCCCAACCCCTCTGTTCCATAAAAAAAATGGATTTGTAATGGCATCGCCAATCTGTCCATAATTACACTTGATTGAGAGATGGTTGATTATGTTCGTGATCTCCCATTCGCTTGTGTAATAGCTTTTCGTCTCCTCAACCAGCAATTCGTAGTCCTCATATGAGATATCATCACGCATATCTGCCATTGGGTCCGGCCCAAGGATGTATCCGCTTACTGAAGGTGCAATTGCAGGTGCAAGATATGCGAAGGCAAAGAAGATGATCAGTGCGTATATCAATGACATGCCACTTGTTCTGGCAAATACTGATGTCATGATTGCCATGGCAAAACAACTTACCAGAAACAGAACGGATACAAACCATAACAAGAATATTCCGGGCCACTCATCCAGACCAGGAACAATACTGTTGATCAGAAGTATTGCAACGGTAATCATAAAAACGGTTGTTACCGCAAGTGTGAGTGCAAGAATACCGCCAATGGCTTTCCCGTTTATCACTTCGTCCCGGTATACCGGATGTGAAAACAGTGATTTGATTGATCCTGATTCACGTTCTTTTGTAATGGCATCAAAACCCATTGCTATTGCAATAAGTGCTCCAAAAACAGATGACGCCAATCCTCCCGTAATTCCACTGAACAGATTAATCGGGGCAGGTCTGTAATCAGCAAGACCAGTATTGATATTGCCGTCTTCATCCATTGTAGTGCTTCCAGAGGTTGAATAATCTGCTAATTGCATGCGGTAGATATCAAATTCAGAACACACACTTATTCCGGTAATAATCAGGAGCATTACAAGGAGGGCAATATATCTCTTGCTTGTAATATAATCATTAAATTCTTTTTTTGCAATGAGTATTACTCTGTCTGCCGTCATTTACCTCACCTCTACCTGAGATCCATCCTCATAAATTTCACATAGGCAATTCCAAAAAAGAGGGAGGGATACAACAGGAAAAACAACAACTGTGACCAGACCTGATTAATGACCTCTTTTAATGAGAGCATGGGTGTGCCGTCTATGCAGTCCCAGGACGGCTTTGCAAATACTCCGGTAAGAACATAATAATTATGCTGTATTGAGAATAATGACGAGATCTCATGGATTGCAAAGCGTTTTTGATCATAATCCTGTTGCTTCTCTTCTAACAACTCTAAATATTCATCATCCTCATCAGAATCTGCGTAATATCTCACTATGGTGATCTCATCTCTCGGATCCTCTCCAAGCATTGTATAGACGGCAACCCTGGCGCTGAATACCGGAATGAAAAATGACAGAACAAACAGAATAATCAGAGACAATATCAGGGCATTACTGCTGGAGCCTGCAATTACTGATGCCATCAGTGCAAGGGCAAAGTTGGATGCCAGAAATATAATTGTTATCAGCCAGATTATGAGCATCAGCCCTAGTTCATACAGGGTTGGTACAATTCCCTGAATAAGAAATAATGCAAAAACCAGCATAAATACCACTGTTATTGCGATCGTGAGTGCGGCAATCCCGCCAATCGCTTTTCCATTTATAATTTCATCCCTGTATACCGGATGTGAGAGCAGGGATCTCAGTGACTTTGTCTCTTTTTCCCCTGAAATGAGATCAAAACCGAGTGCAATGGCAATGATTGCACCAAATCCGTAGTATCCGATGACCTCAGTTATAGAACTGATTATTGAGAGAGGTGAAGGGACACTGCTGCTGTCTCCGGATTTATATCTGTCCAGATTGCTCTGATAATCGTTTATGCCGGTAATTGCTCCAATTCCCACGACTATGGAGAGCATTAAGAGAAGGAGCAGGAATTTTTTACTGGTGATATGATCGCAGGTCTCTTTTCGGGCAATTATGGCGAGTCTCTGGATTTTCATATCAGTCCCGCCTGTATACCTTAAGGAAGAGCTGTTCCAGTCCGGGTTTTTCGAGATGCATCTCGATTATCCCATTAGAAGCTTCCTGTAATTGGCTGGAGAGTTCTCTTCTGATATCCCTGTTTACAGAGATCTCAGCCCGGTTCTCTGTTTTATGAATTTCGAGAATGTCAGGATGCGAGAGTTCAGGCAGGGGTTTTATGGACTCAATGGTGATCTTCATTGGTATATTGCTCTGCTCCCTGAGTTGCTCTTCCACCTCCTCTGTCGTTCCCTGAGCAACCATCTTTCCCTGCGATAATATTCCAAGTGTTCGGCAGACCTGTTTTATCTCTGACAGAATGTGAGAACAGATGAGAATTGTCTTTCCTTCATCTGAGATCTTCCGGATTATTTTTCTGAACTGGGCGACGCCTTCCGGATCCAGGTTGGCAGTCGGTTCATCAAGGATCACCACTTTTGGATCATTGAGCAGTGCCTGTGCAAGGCCCAGACGCTGGTTCATTCCACGGGAGTAGCCACCCACAGTCTGGGTGACTCCATTCAGCCTGACAAGATCCAGGAGATAATCGATCCTCTCTTCCCGCTTGTCCGGATAGATTCCATAAAATTTTGCAAAATAGTCGAGATTATCTTTACCGGTCATATTGCCGTAAAAACCCACATCCTCTGGCAGATACCCTATGACCTCTTTTGCCTTCAGGGGGTTTCGTGCAACATCAATCCCGTCAATCAGACAGATTCCTTCTGTGGGTTCAATCATGCCTGTCAGCATCAGGATTGTTGTAGTCTTGCCTGCACCGTTTGGCCCCAGAAATCCAAAGACCTCACCCTCCTTTATCTCCATATTGAGATGATCCACAACGCAGTTCCCATTATATTCCTTTGTTAAATTTTCAGTCCTGATCATGCTCTGGTCTGCCTCTTTTTATGGAAGATAAATAATTTAAGTATAAATTTATTGGTGCCTTATATTATACAATTTATGGCAGAATCATCTACACGTTTGTTGAGTGAGGTGTGGGGTAGAGTTAGTATTACAAAATCCAGCCGATCACAAAGCACGCATCATTAGTGCTGTTGTCGATAAGATGGATCTGTCCCTCCTCTATTCATCGTATTGCACAGACAACGGTCAGAATTGCATATGATCCCCGGATGCTGACCCAAGGTCCTCTTCTATGCCACGTTCATGGGAATATTCAGCAGCAGAGAGATCGATTACGAACTCAATACAGACACTGCCTCCATGTACCTTGCACCAATGCAAAAGCCATCATACCGGACTATCGTCCGGTTTCGGACTACAAAAGAAGCACTGAAGGATGAGACGAGAAAGAGACTTTCACCATATGCTGGAAAAACAGAATATGCAAAATAAATTACGGGCACAAAATCACCTTTTTGGAATTTAAAGTATGATAATCGGTGGAATCACCGGGATCACAGAGGACTGAAGAAGGCAAAAGGTGAATGCCTCCTTCATGTGATTGGGCATAATCTGGGTATCATATGCAGGAATGTGTCAATTGTTTGGATCAAAAACTCAAATCCGGTACGTCTTTCATCTGAACATGGTATGCGTTCTGCTGATCTGGTCGCAGTTTCACCTGAAGAAGGGGGTACCTGTTGTGGCAATGGTGCCAAAAAACAGTTTCAGGTTATTGAATCCGGATTTGCGATGTAGGGAAAAAGAATGCGGAATTTTGGTTCTGTCACTCCCTGTCAATATCGTTTTCACGAAATTTTTTCCTCGCATCTATTGAAATATCTTCATAATATAACTCAACAATCTCACCTGAATGTGCGTCAACGATGGTCGAATAATGTATTCTGTGGTTATTCGGTTCCTCTTCAGGATTCTTATTTAATTCAACTTGAAAAAAAAACGGCCATACAAGGCGGATGGGCATTTCTTTCTCATAATATAACAGTTCGGAATCATCATTCCAGCACAGATTTATGGTATCTGAACCCTCCTGGGATGACTTAAATGTGAAGCTTTCCACTGTTCCGGGGTATTTTTCATTGACAGTTGTCTCAGCAATTTCTTTAGCTTCATCAAATGTTATATCAGGTTCTGAAGATGGGAATGTGGTATTTTCAAGATCCAGCCAGTATTTGGAATAACCGAGGACGTCACCATTCATGGGGTCTATGCAAAATTTGATTGCACCCTTCAGATACGGAATTCCATTCTGTATCCGACTATACCTGACATCAGCAGTCGTATTTTGAAAATATGACGAAGTGATCACTGAATTATTTGTGTAATAATCTGCTTTATCTCCAGTTATATTTCTTAATAGTTTCTGGGCGATTATTTCTGCATCTTCCAGTGAAATTTCTAATTCTCCTTTTTTCTGGTACATCCCATACAGGGGAAAAAACCGTATTATTTCTCTGGAATCTGAATCAACTATTATTTGGTATTTTTTTCCATTCTTTGTGATTGCATTCTCATATATGTCATATGTTTTTCCTTTTATAAACCGGTCTGGTTCAGTTCTGTACCTTAATGATTCAATATCCATATCCGGAAATAATTCAACAATTTTTTCTTTGATACTTTTAGGAGTTTTAATAGTGTTGGCATCACCATTGATTGATTCTGTTTCTGAAGGCTTTGGTGTTGGTTCCTGGATGTCGGGTTTAATATCTGTTGAATCTTCAGGATTGGCATGTGTATTCGGTATAAAAACTACAGAACAGAAGGCTACCAGAATTATGGCTGCCAGGGATATAACTATGATTTTTCCGGACATTTCATCTTCACCTGTGTTTGATGTACACAATATATCCCCTGTCTGCATCTTTCAGAGATGCATGGTAAATCGGGAGTGTGTACATCCATATCATATAATAATATTCACGTTCTTAAATATAATTTGTGGCAGAACTCTCTACACATCAGATATTTCCGCTGCTCATTCAGAGCTCTAACCTAACGTAGTTTGACACTTCACCCCAATTTCTCAGATTGTGGTTAAATAGAATTTGACAGTACCAGGCATTTGGAATAATAGTTCCAAAAATCTCCGCATTTTGGGCTTAAATTTCAGACGAAACTGACATTCAGACCATAAAACTTGCATTTTACCCACAACTTTAACCCAACTGTCAAATTCAATATCAACGTTTTTGGAGATTTTAGGTGCATAAAGTACCTCCATGGTAAGATGTCAAACTACGTTAGGTTATATTAAAAAAATTAAATTTGAGATAAATTATGTATATAATACATATGTTGCTGCATCATATCCATCAGGATCCCAAGACCGTGCTGTAATTTCGTTTCTATATGTATAACCAGTTCCTCCACTATAGCTATCCGATGCTTTCGCAAAGTAAGTGCCAAATGTTGTCGTCGATGCAGATTTTACTGAGCTTGATTCACGGAATAACTCAGTTTCTACGTTTATCTGATAACATGTTATACTGGTAGATCCGGTAGAAGCTGTTCCACTGAATAGAATTGCGGTATTTCCAGCATTCCATCCAAGTGTTCCGTATGCGTCAATGGCACCTCCTCTGGAGTCAGAATTATATTCAC
>CAZBYH010000050.1:0-9863 GCA_964496155.1 uncultured Methanoculleus sp. | reverse complement strand
ATATCTGAATTAGAAAAAACAGAATTAGCAACAAATTGACCTGCTTCGTCAGGAAGAGGAGTAGGACACACCAAGGGTGTTCCGCCGGGTGGTGATGCCACGGGCGGGGATCCCGGCACAATATCCACACGACCATCGCCAGTACCTGCTTTATCGACAAATGAAGGCTGGATTATGCTGCCCGAATCACTTTCACCATACACGATACGGACATTCTCACTCAGCAATGGCATTGCTCCAAGAGGGGAATACTGAAGTGTCTCACCGACCGACCACGGCCATTCTCCATCACCGGTATCACCAATGTGCAGATCATCAGGGTTAACTGCGACATTCTTAACAAAAATCGTAAACTCATGTTTCCCGAGAGCGTCCCCCCCGTTATGTTGAAACAGGATTGTCGAACTTGTATTCGAGACGATAATATCAACCGCAGGCAACGCCTCGGCAAGAGGTTGGGAGAATACCATAACACTGATTAAGGCCACCCCGATAACTGTCAGACCGACCAAAAGGACTGTACTGATAGTTTCTGATACTCCATCCTCATTCATATGATTCAGAATGCTACACCTCATCGTCTCTCCTCATGTAATTCCTGTTGCGACCGTCTGGAGCGTTACCGTATAATTCGCCCTCATTATTTTTCCCTCTACGAGGTAGCCTTCAGGGCCGAAAAAATCCAGAGTGACGGCATCATCGACATTCGTAATCTTATACCACCCTTTGTCAATATCATACCGCACGAGAGCGTCACGAAAGAGTTTGTTCCACATGGACCGGGTATTAGAATTACCGGATATTACTGACACAGTAATATTCCGGAATTCCTTTCTATCTTCAAAATAACCCTCTCTTTTGAGGTTTGTATCAATTCGGACAGGTCCCATACCGCTGATCAATTCTTCATTAGATAATTTGATGACGGTAAAATCAAAACTGGCAGTCTCCGGGTCTGACGGATCAGCCTGGTTTTTTGTAATACTCAGTGGTGGCATAACGCGGACGGTTGAACCAGAGTCCTGTTCCAAAAACACACCACCCAGCTGGTAGTAATAATTCTGATCTATCCAGTAATTGTTATTTGAGTGGTACTCAACTGCACCAGGGGTGTAGTTAGCGTAGGTAACCACATCGAAGTTATCTTTTGTCCCCGTCACAATAACTCTCTCATCACGCTGATTTAACCCGACAGAACCCCCGGATGTGACGGGTGTCAAAAACCCTATATCACCCGCTCCCCCGCGGCTGTAGCCTCCGCCGGTGCCCAAATCCAGCGTCGTACTGAGCATCGTCCCTTCCCGTTGTTTATTCACCCAAAGAGAATCGAGCGATATCTTATACGCGACAAGGGTATCCTTAATATCATTCATATGGTCAATTTCATTATCCCGTCCCTGCACCGGAATACTATACGTCTGATACAGAACAAGAAAAACCACCAGAAGACCAATCAAAAGGATAAACCCAATCACTTCTGAGAGCCCTTCTTCACGCTGAAACGACTTCATAGACAAATATGTGAATTTGCCGCCATAACAATAAATAAGTGAGTGTTAATGCTGCGAAAATACCTGTCCGTTTGTACCACGGGCAACAGGATTTCTCAGATAATACCTATATATTGTTAATCTTGAAACGCCAAATAATACCCAATGCAGCAACAGGAAAAAGAAGCTCAGGAACGAATACACTGGGCAGATGTCTGTGCAGCACATGTTGATCAGGAAAAACCCCACTATATTGCCACCGGGATTACGCCTTCAGGGCCTATTCACCTTGGCAATATGCGGGAAGTTTTAACCGGAGATATTGTGCACAAAGCAATGGTCGAACGCGGGCTTTCAGCTGAGCTCATCTATGTCGCTGATGATTTTGATCCCCTCCGCAAGGTGTATCCATTTCTCCCTGATTCATATGCAAAATATATTGGCATGCCCATATGCGACATCCCCTGCCCCTGTGGTAACCATGCAAACTATGCAGAACATTTTCTTGAACCATTTCTGCAGGCACTCGATGAGATGGACGTACATCCAACCATCGTTCGCTCAAGTGAACTCTACCGCTCCGGCACATTTACGAAAGAAATTGCAACCGTGCTCGAACGTCCGGGAGACATAAAAGAGATTCTGGAGCGGGTTTCCGGCAGAACACTTCCGGATTCATGGGTACCCTATTATCCAATATGCAGTAAATGCCATACCCTTGCAAATGCAGAAATCCTCTCCCATGACCCGGAGACGACATCTGTTTCGTACCGGTGTCCCTGTGGCCACGTTGGGGTATCTGATTATTCAAAAGGTGAGGGAAAACTGGTCTGGCGGGTGGACTGGCCCATGCGGTGGTTCAATATGGGCATCACCGTTGAACCGTTTGGAAAGGACCACGCCGCTGCCGGAGGATCATATGACACCGGAAAAGAGATCGTGGAAAAGATATTTGGTGGAGTTGCACCGTTCCCCGTTCAGTATGAATGGATCAGTTTGAAAGGCAAGGGATCGATGGCCTCATCGACCGGTGTTGCCATATCCATCAACGAGATGCTCGCCATTGTCCCGCCTGATGTCCTGCGCTACATGATTGCCCGGACCCGGCCGGAACGGTCAATAAACTTTGACCCGGGTATGGGACTCTTGTCACTGATCGATGAGTATTCGCGACTTGCAGAAGAGAAAAACAGCCGCGAATATGAATTATCTGCAATATCCACCGTTGCAACGGACATCCCCTTCCGTCACATGATAACCGTTGTGCAGGTTGCACAGGACACGGAAACCATCTTTGACATCCTTGCCCGAAGCGGGTATAATGTTGATAACAAAGAGGCAGTTCTTGCGCGTGCCGAGCGGGCACGAATATGGATTGAAACGTATGCACCCGAAATGGTGAAGTTCACCGTTCAGACCGAACTGCCTCCCGCGGTATTTGCTTTTACGGAAGATGACAGGAACGCACTGCGTGCCCTTCTTGGACACTACGTCATCATGGACGAATGGAAGGCAGAGACCATCCACAATGCGATATATCGAGTAGGTGAGGACACCGGGGTGAACGCAAAGAAAATATTCACCGCCGTCTATCTCGCCATTCTTGGCAAGGAACGTGGCCCCAGAGCGGGATGGTTCCTTGAAGCCCTTGGAAAGGAATTTGTGGTGCGAAGAATTACTGATGCGGTGAATGCCGGTGCTTAGTACCGCCTGCAAACTCTGCCATGAAGGCGCAAAGATGGTTCTGTTTGTTACCGGGAGGTGCACCAGAACCTGCTGGTACTGCCCGATTTCATCTGAGAAGAAAGGGAAAGATACCGCCTATGCAAATGACCGAATCATTCTGACCGATGACGACATCCTTGAGGAAGCCTGGTCAATGGGAGCACTGGGTGCTGGCGTAACCGGAGGGGAACCGCTCCTCGTACCGGAACGGGTTCAGCACTACTGCACGCTTTTGAAAGAGGAATATGGAGAAGAATTCAATATTCATCTCTACACCGGCATGGCTCCGAATGAAGATATTCTCATTCTTCTCAAAGACTGTGTGGATGAAATACGGTTTCATCTTCCTGAAGAAATATGGGAGAATTTTCAGGATTCCGCATTCCCTGCAGCAATTCGTGCGGCAAAGAATCTCGGGTTTGAAGTCACCATTGAAGTGCCGTCATTACCCGGGTTGCACCACCTCATCCCTGCAGTTGATCTGGTTGACTATTTCAACATCAATGAACTGGAATGGAGTGAAACAAACGCAGATGCGATGAGAGAGCGATACCTCTCCCTTGAAGACAATTACCACAACGCTGTCGAGGGTGCAGAAATCTGGGCAGCAGATATTCTCAAAAATCCTAAAGTGCACTGGTGCTCATCCAGTTTCAAAGACTCCGTGCAGCTGAGAAACCGACTAATTCGCACCGCAGAAATTACTGCACGGGATTTCGAAGAGGTAACTGATGACGGCACCCTGATGTACGGCGTCTGGGAATTTGCCGGCCAGCCCCATAGTATCGAAGAGGGGATGTGGGTGGAAAGAGACGGTAATATTGAGACGGCCTGGTGGATTCTTGCAGAAAACTCACAAGACTTTCCCGGAAAAAAGTACATCATTGAACGATATCCCGGCTGGGGTATCATTGTGGAGGTCATTCCGCTGTGACACTCAGGGACATTCTGAATCAATGGTACGAACGACATCTGATGAAGGGCATCACAAACGTTCCGAGTCACATCGCTATTATTCAGGATGGAAACCGGCGGTATGCAAAAATCCAGGGAAAAAACACCTCCTATGGGCACCGGAAAGGTGCGCAGACCTCAGAGGAACTGCTTGAATGGGCACAGGAGATAGGCGTCCGGAATGTGACCTTATACTCATTTTCGACCGAGAATTTTAACCGCTCCGACAAAGAACTCAATGAATTGTTTTCCCTTTTTATTGAAAAGTTCAGATCGGTGAAAACAGACCCACGGATTCATTCAAATAAGATTCGTCTCCAGGTGGTTGGGGACCGTAGCCTGATCCCAGAGAATTTGCTTGCAACCATCATTGAAGCAGAAGAGGCAACAAAAGACTATACCCAATTTCATCTCAATATTGCTCTTGCATATGGGGGACGAAATGAAATCGTGGTCGCAACCCGGAAAATTATCCGGGATTTCCAGACAAACAAAATAACGCTCGATATGATCACCAAAGATCTTTTTGACGAAAAGATTCGTGGAGACCTGCATCTCCCCCCCGTTGATCTGATTATCCGTACCGGAGACGAGAAACGAACCTCGAATTTCCTTCCGTGGTTTGCCAGTGGCTATGAATCCGCAGTATATTTCTGTGCGCCATATTGGCCTCTCTTTAGAAAAATCGATCTACTCAGGGGCATTCGTGTGTATGACGAACGGGTAAAGAGTGGTTATCTTCCATACCGTCTTTTGCGCAACTGATAATCCCGTATTGCCCGGAAAAAATCAACTTTTCTAAAGGTCTGCCAGTTTACATCCGTGAAAAAGAGTTCGGAATATACTGACTGCCAGATCATAAAATCAATCAGATGGTTATCCCCGGTTTTAATCACAAAATCCGGTTCATAATGGAATGTCAGATGAGATTCAAGCATCTTTTCATCGATCTCATCCGGTGCGATTCCTTTCTCTGCAATTTCACGAACAGACCGGACAATTTCTTCCCTGCCACTCATGCCAACAGCTATAATGGTGTCCGGAAGCTCTGTCCCGTCGTGAAGGAGCGTCGTACCTTTCGGCGAATACAGATTAATACGCACCGGACCGAAGGAATCTTTAAACCGGATAATTTCAGAGACCAGGGCGTCAGGATTATCGGTATCCACATGAAAAATGAGGGATTTTACCTCACACTCCCCACTCCAGCCAATTACCTGGGTAATTTTCTCCGGTGCTCGTCGCATTTCATCTTCTGAGAGCATGATGCAGATATGGTGAGGGGTCTCTACGCATCCCCGGATCAAAAATCTCTCATAGATATATCGAATCATACAACACCTGAACCTCCCGTTCTATTGAAATGCCTTTTATTCTGGTTATTACAACACCATCTGCGGATCTCATATGTGGCACTAATACGAATATATACAATTTTTGCATCACAAGTAATTAATATCATTCAATTCTCTCAATGATACAGCTAAGGGGACGTTCCATAGCCTGAAGAGATGCACCAACCTCTCTCGAACCACTACCATTATTGAAACCAAATCTCCTATACGTTATAGACAGGTGATCAAAATGCTCTCATTCGTAGGACTAGGTCTGTATGACGGGGAAGATATCTCCCTAAAAGGTCTCAGAAAAATTAAGGAAGCAGACCATGTCTTTCTGGAAGGATATACTTCCAGTCTGATGGGGATTAAAATCTGCGAGCTTGAAGACCAGTACGGTAAAACGATAATTGTTCTGGGACGAAATGATGTTGAACAACATCCGGATACCGTTCTTGAATACGCAAAAGAGGGACGGGTGGTATTTCTTACGGGGGGAGACCCGATGGTGTCAACCACGCATGCCGACCTCAGGATACGGGCAGCACAGCAGGGGGTAGAGACAGAGATCATTCATTCTTCCTCCATTGTTAGTGCCGTATGCGGCCTTTCAGGGTTACAGAATTATCGGTTCGGAAAATCATGTTCGATTCCCTTCCCTGCAGAAAACTGGTTTCCCCTTACGCCGTTTGAAACCATTTCAGCAAACCTTGCCCTAAATCTCCACACACTCGTTTACCTCGATATCCAGTCGGAGAGATACATGACCGTATCTGAGGCAATCAGTCTGATATCTGCAATGGCAGACAAGAAAAAAGAAGCATTACCCAAACTGTTTATAGGGATTGCACGTGCGGGAAGTGAGAATCCAACAGTTATTGCCGGGGATGCAGAAACCCTTGCGAATGCGGACTTTGGCATGCCTCTCCATGTTCTCATCGTCCCGGCGAGTCTTCACCCCATGGAGGAGGAGTATATCCGGACGTTTGCGGGTTACCATGATTGAGAAATATGGCAAAACCTTTTTTGAAAAGGCAGAAACAGCTGAAATTGTAGTTCCCCGGAATACATGGCTTTTCCGTGCAGCCAAAGATGTTCGTGAAATGGCGCAGGCATATGCGTCAGACGGTTTTGTATTTCTGAAAAAACAGGACGAAGTTAATGCTCTTGCATCATTTGCCTATGGAAACGGATGGCTTGATGCGGGCGTAAAAGCAGGTCTTATCGCCAGTATTCCCGCGAGTATCCCCCCATCCGGGTTTAAAGATGAGATACCGGGAAACCTATCGGATCATCTCTCGGAAAAGACATTCAGATACGAAAGAATGCTTTCCTCGGCATTAGTATCAGTCTGCATTAATTCTGAACCGGAACTGCCCTTTTATCCGGCGGGAACAGAGCTTTTCCGGATTTCGCACCAGCATTACCATGAAGGAACGACAGAAATAGCACACAGTAATCTCGCAGATGGACTGGCCCTTCTCAGTTATGCATATGGATGGATTGATGCCGGTGTGCGCATCGGTATCCTGAGAGTGGAAAAAAATCATGACCTGTTTACGGTGTAAAGTAAAAAGAGTTTATAGGTTCGCAGGAAAAACTATATGGTTCATCGATTTTTTTGGATTGGAGTTTAGTAATTCATGGAACGTTCACAGTGGAAATGGTTGGCGCTCTCTCTTGGTTTCAGCACCATTGTACTCATTGGTGTTCTTTGGTTTACCATCGATGACGAGACCATCACCTATCTAACCGACGTCAATTACGCATTTTTACTGCTTGCACTGGTGCTTCACATGATTGCATTGGTGGCATGGGGCCTGAGGATGAAGATGATGTCACAATCTCTTGGGTATCATGTACCCTTTCTCCATGCCCTAAACGCGGTCTTTGCAAACCTCCTGGTTGCTGCCATCACCCCCTCACAGGCTGGAGGGGAACCGGTCAGAGTGCACGAGCTGTATCGGGCAGATGTACCGGTGGGTGATGCAACGGCTATTGTGATCATGGAACGGGTGATCGATGGTATTGTCCTCGGTCTGATCGGAATAGTGGCATTTTTCCTGCTGGCATTTCAGGTCTCAACGCTGGAAGTGAATCTTACAACCCCATTGATGGTCATCTGGGTAATGCTCATCTTCTTTATGGCACTCTTTGTCTATTCCATCCGCCACCCTGAATTTCTGAAACGATTCCTGAAAAGAATATCCCGGTGGCTAACCAAACGCTGGAAATCAGAGAAAGTGGATAATCTGATGAACGGCATCGATGCTGAAGTGGATAACTTTAACAATGCACTGACAAAATTTGTCCGTAACGCAAAAGCCGGGCTTTTTTGGGGATTTCTGTTTACCACCGTTTACTGGGTATGTGAGTTTTTAATTGCATCACTCATTCTGATTGCCATTGGATCAAAACCGTTCTTCATTGAATCCTTTATCGTACAGATGATGATTGCAATTGTCATGATGATCCCGCTTACCCCCGGGGGTTCAGGGATTGCTGAAATCACTGCAACATCACTCTATGGCCTGTTCGTTCCGACATCCATTGTGGGAGTGTTTGTCCTTTTCTGGCGGATTATCCTGTATTACTTCAACGTGTTTGTCGGGGTAGTTGCAAGCGTCTACATTGTGAGAAGAGAGATGATATTGCGGCAATTGAAACGGTTGAAACGGGTTTAGAAGGGATGATTTGATTCACAAATCAAAATTATTCTCTGGATTCTCATTTTTTCTTAATATGAATGAATTTTATTCTCCGGTTGTTACCGCTTGTCCCGGTTCTCCTCGCTGATCTCCTCAGGGTAAACGGGCTTTATAGGCACAGAAAATTCATGTCACACTTTCGTAACCATTGAGCTGGTTGCACGCCGGGAAACTTATCCTTCAATTTCAGAACAAACCCGCCATCCATTGGATGCAAATCATAGATCAATACAGGCAAGTAATCTCCGCCAAAATAATCTATCACTATATGGCGACCAACAACAACGAGATTGAGTCTAGGTTATGGGCAGCGGCAGACCAGCTCTGGGCCAACTCGGATCTCCGGCCATCAGAATATTCGGTACCCGTGTTGGGTATGATCTTTCTCCGGTATGCAGACCTGAAGTTCATTACTGCAAAGGAAGAGATTGAGTCACAGGGTTCCGGGACTGGCCGTCGTACCATCAGGAAACAGAACTACCATTCAAAGGGAGTCCTCTATGTCCCTGAGAAGGCCCGCTTCTCGTATCTCCAGCAACTCCCCGAGGGGGAAGATATGGGTGCTGCAATCAATGCCGCGATGAAACTGGTCGAAGCGGAAAACGAGGAGCTCAAAGACATCCTCCCAAAGAACTACACTCGCATTGATGACTCAACGCTCATTGAACTGGTGCGCATCCTTGGCTCCATTCCTGCAATAGAGGGCGATGCATTCGGAAAAATCTATGAATATTTCCTCGGCAAATTCGCGATGAAGGAGGGGCAGAAGGGCGGTGAATTCTTTACCCCGACAAGTCTGGTACGGCTCATCGTTGCCATCCTCCAGCCTTACCATGGCCGAATATTTGACCCCGCGTCCGGGAGTGGCGGTATGTTCGTCCAGAGTGCCCGGTTTGTTGAGAACCACCAGCAGGATCCGGGAAAGGAACTCTCGGTCTTTGGGCAGGAAAGAGGGGCAGAAACGATTCGGCTTGCAAAGATGAACCTCGCGGTGCACGGCCTCTCGGGTGACATCCGGCAGGGTAATACCTATTATGAAGATCTTCACGGGAGCTTCGGCCGCTTTGATTTCGTGATGGCAAATCCGCCTTTCAACGTATCCGGCGTGGACAAGGAACGAATAAAAGACGACCCCCGCTTTTCCCTCGGGATGCCCTCGACAGACAATGCAAACTACATCTGGATCCAGCTCTTCTTCCATTCACTGAACGAAAAGGGACGGGCCGGGTTCGTGATGGCGAACTCCACCGCAGATGCACGGGGTGCAGAGCTTGCCATCCGTCGGCAGATAATCGAGTCAGGGGCAGTAGATGCAATGGTCGCCATCTCGCCGAACTTCTTCTACACCGTAACACTGCCGTGCACCCTCTGGTTCTTCGACCGCTCCAAGACAGAAACAGAGAGAAAGGACAAGGTGCTCTTCATCGACGCCCGGCACACATTTGTGCAGGTAGACCGGGCACATCGTGAGTTTTCACCGGAGCAGATTGAATTCCTTGCAAACATTGCCCGCCTCTGCCGGGGCGAGGCACCGGAATATCTGCTGGGTAGTGAGACACTCACAGAAGAACACTTCCCGGACGGCATCTACCAAGACATCCCCGGTTTCTGCAAGGTAGCCACCACGAAAGAAATAGAAGAGCAGGGAT
>CAZBYH010000049.1:0-9934 GCA_964496155.1 uncultured Methanoculleus sp. | reverse complement strand
AATATTACCACTGGGAGATGCGCGGCGTACCGCTCAGGGTAGAGATCGGGCCACGTGATATTGATGACGGTGTGGTAATGACCGTGACACGGTTTGGAGAAAAGATTACGGTCAGAAGAGAGGAACTGATTCCTGGAATCCAGACTATCATGGAGGCATTCACGACCGAAATGAGAACACGGGCAGAACAGAAAGCACAGGAGAGGATTGTGGCGGTCTCCTCCATTGAAGAGGCACGCGAGGCGGCAAATAACGGCGTAGCGGTTATCCAGTGGTGCGGAAACGAGGCGTGTGCCACCACCCTTGAAACCGAAATCGACGTAAGTGTTCTGGGATCTGACGTTCAGAGCAGGTACATTGATGCAACACCAGGGACCTGCATTGTCTGCGGAAAACCCGCACATCCTGCAATCATTGCACGGACATACTAACCCCTTTTTTCATGGCATACAATTTGCATCGTCAGATACACCTATTGAAACGGTGAATTTCTAAAAAAACGATGGGAAATCAGTATATCTACCACCAAAGAGGACAATGAGCTATCTACCACAATAGTATTTAATCATTTCCACAACTAATAGAAATAAGCACACCGGATCACATAAAAATGAATTGTGCTGATATAGTTATGCATTAATGATACGAAAACACAATCAGTCCAGCAAAAATACCGCTGCTGCAATGACAGAAGTCCAGCCTCCGTCATCCCCAACCACCGCACTCTTTGTCACATTCATTGTACGCTCAAGCACGCCCTCAGAGATGCTGGCAAACATATCTTCTGCAAGTTTTTCCGCATATTTTCCCGTTTGTTCCGGCCCTTCACCAAACGAATGATGCTCGGTAAAATATCCCCAGTGATTTTCCATATCCTCAGGTATTCCAACCCCAACTGACGCGGAAATCCTCCTGTGAGGTTCATTGGAAGAAAGGCGCGAAAACACCGTAAATACAATACTCCCTGCGTGCATATCCCCAAGGGCCTCTTTTTTTGAAATTATTCTGCATTTGGGAGGGAGGATTGAGCTGACAGTAACAATATTATAGCATTCAATCGATGCATCCCGCAATGCCATCTCAAAGGATGTCAGTTCATCCGGGCTCCGCCCAACACCACAGGTAAAAAACACACGTTTAGGCACAAATCGATCGCTCATTATCTTCACCAAATTAGTATATACATTTGGGAGTGTGCTCACTTAAAAGGAATTGAATAAACAAGCGCCACTCCAAAAGTCTCGTGTTACATTCTTTTTAGCAGAAAACAAAAAAGAAGAAAAAGAGGTTACGCAGTTGGTGTCACAGGCGGGTGATAAATTCTCGCAGAAAGTTCCCTATCGACCATAAAGAGCATTCCCTTCCCGGTTTCACCGCTGACCGCCTTCAACTGATCAAGAATGGTGCGTGCGCTGTCCTCTTCTTCAACCTGTTCATCCACAAACCACTGGAGCATATTGTATGTCGCATGATCCTTCTTTTCCTGTGCAATATCCACAAGATTGTTGATCATTGCGGTGACCGACTGTTCGTGCGCATACTGAAATTCGAACGCCTTTTCCGGAGATTCCCACGAAGAGGGAGGGACATCAATCGCGTGAAGTTTAACCGTTTCGCCACGGAAAAGAATATAATCATACAGTTTCATTGCATGATCACGCTCTTCCATCGCCTGAATTCTCTCCCAGTTTGCAAAACCCCGCAGCCCAATGGAATTAAACCAAGTCGACATGGAAAGATACAGATAAGCAGAATACAGTTCCCATTTTATCTGTTCATTGATTGCATCAAGCATTTTTTCATTCATCATACTATCACCTCAACACTGCTCATTGTCAGCGCGTATTATAAAAAAGTATGCCGGGTATCATCGGCGCCCATCTATAAAGTGTCGGACAAACAACTCTGTGTTGGAAGAGTCCTGCTCCCTATACGGAGTCCCTACACGGAACACCTCCCGCGTTTCCCGGTAGATTATTCCAAGAGCAATTTTACCCGAATTGGCATACGTATATTCCCGCACCAGACGGCATGCTGCATCGAAATCTTCAGGGTCATGATCATCCGGAACATACACCTGCTCATCATATTCTTCCGTTTTATTCAGGAAGGTTGCACAAATCTGAAGTACATCTATGCAGGAAAAACCGGAATGCATTATTCCTGCATAAATCAGCTCGGTTAACTCTTGCTGACGCTGGGTGTATCCCCGGGCAATAAAACTGCATCCGGCTGAGAGAAGCAGTGAAAGTGGATTAAAGGAGATTCCAACGCTTTCATGGGGATTCGATTTCCCCAGATATTCCACAGGTGACGTTGGCGTCGCCTGCCCCTTGGTCAGGCCATATACCCGATTGTTATGCACAAGGACAGTCATATTCACATTCCGTTTTGCCGCAAACAGAAGGTGTGCAATGCCCTCGGCATACGTGTCACCATCCCCCACACAACAGATAACATGGAGATCGGGATTCGCGATACAGATACCCGTTGCAAAAGAAACGGCTCTCCCATGGAGAGTATAGAGTGAATTAATATTCAGGTAGTCGGCCATCTTTGCATGGCACCCAATCCCTACAACAAGAACAATCGTTTCACGGGGAATGCCTTCTGTCTCAAGACGGTGAATGACATCTTTTATCGCATGCTCGATGGCAAAATTACCACATCCCTGACACCACGTATTCTGTGCATCGGTGATCAACTGTTGCGTCATTTAATAAGCCCCCTCAGGTTCTCTATCAGCTGATCGATGGTACAGGGCCTTCCGTCAAACCGCGGTAATCTGACATCAACGTGAATTCCATGCACCTCACAGATATCTGCCAGTTGTCCCGAATAGTTATCCTCCAGAAGAAAGGTCATATCCGAATCCTTGACCGCAGCGATCATCTCTCGCTCAGGAAACGGATGCATGACAACCGGCTGTACAAATTTAATTCCCATAGTCTGTGCGGCTTCACTGCATAACGAGGCATTTGAGCCCCAGGATATCAGACACACGTCTGAATCAGTATTGCCCGAAACACGAACCGGGTTCAGCCGGGAGACTGCCGTTTTCATCAACGGAATCTTTTTCATCTGCTTCCGGGTCATCGATGCTACCTGCACCCCTTCATCAACGGATATGCCACGTTCATCATGCGACTTGCTGTTCCCTTTGATCACCGCCCCGGAAAGAGGAGGGGAGGCATAGGGTGAAATACCATCTTCCGTGTCCTGATACCGACGATATTCTCCCCTGACCCCGGGGACAGGAACCGAATCGGGTGCATGTGTCTGCACCATTTCCGGAGAAGCGGTGTACAACCCTTCTGCAAGCGTCTTATCCGTCATCAGAATGGAAGGTACCTGAAACTGCCAGGACAACGACAATGCATGACCGGCCCATTCAAATGCCTGTTGGGAGTCCCCGGGAGCAAAAACAAATCGGGGAAACTCACCATGGCCTGCATGAATGGCAAAATGAAGATCAGACTGGGCAGTATACGTGGGGGTACCGGTAGAAGGGCCACTCCTTTGCGCAAGAATGACGGTCAGAGGAATTTCTGCCATGCCCGCCATGGAAAGGGCCTCAGTCATCAGGCAAAAACCACCTCCTGATGTGCCAACAGCAGTTTTTGCTCCTGCATATGCCATTCCTTCCGCGATCGTGATGACGGCTATTTCACTCTCCGGCTGAAAAACCTGTATACCTGTCTCACCTGATGCGCTCGCCATGAAACGGAGAATGCCGGTTGAAGGGCTCATCGGGTATGCAATATATCCATGTAATCCAGCAGAAAGCAACCCAAGAGATACCGCCTCGTTTCCCGAGAGAAGAATTCCCGGAGACTCCCCAATCCGCCGTAATTCTTTCTTGTCTGCCTGCAGCTGAAATGCGTCCCGGGCAATATCACGGTTTTTTTCGGTGGATTTACGCATCTCATGGGAAATAATAGGTGCAAGATCATCCCATTCCATACCAAGAGCAGATGCCAATGCGCCGATCATTGCCGTATTTTCCATGATAGCCAATCCTTTATTCTGCTCAACAATCGTCCTGAGAGGCACACCGGAACCGGTATCTGATCGTACGGTATCCGAGTTATATATGATCAGGGCGTCACGCTTGCAGTCATTCTGATGACGTCGGAGTGTTGTCTGGTCCATCGCCAGAAGAATATCAATCTCCGAGCGGTGCGCACCAACCGGATGAGTGCATGCACGGATCACAGAAAAGTTATGTCCGCCGCGAATAAGGGATGGATAATCATAGTACATATACACATAATATCCCAGACTGGTGAACATGCGGGCAATGGTCTGGCCTGCAACGTTTATTCCATCCCCTGCCTTTCCGCCAATCAAAACAGAACATTCATCCATCGACAATCATCTTCCTGAGTCTGAATAGAGGGGAAAAATAGATAATGATTGTGTATTTTGAGAAACACGCATCACTGTACAATTGCCGAAGCCTTCTTATCAAAAGGATTCGTCCTGAGTGCCAGAGAGAACATATATGGGTAACTGTCCTTCAGGAACGCCATATACCGTACCCACTCACTGACCAGTTCCTTATACACCCGGTCGATATCTTTTCCGATGTGTTGGCAGTCGCTGTCCGGGAGGCAGTCAAAACCAGGACGCCGCTGCAGTTCCTCATTTAGATGGAATACGGCACGCAGCAGTTCGGTAAATTTTTGATTCTCCAGAAGAACCGGATTTTCAAGCAGACGAAGGAGAAAATCACGTTTCTGTTCAATAAAGATGTTTAGTTCAGCAAGATCAATCTCTCTCCAGTTTACCGAGAATGAATGGGATTCAATTGCTTCAGATGCATCACGAAAACGCTCGACACCCCAGTCATCACCAATAATCAGCTTATTTCGCAGATCAGATGAATCATCATCATAATCTGTTATGACCGTTAACAGATGATTTCCCACTTCAGAAAAGAACGTCCCGATAACCATATTGATCTTCTGCATTTTTTCCTGATTTGACCGGATGGTCAACAAACGGTTGAGCACAAAGGTCACCAGAAGAACACTGATGGGAAGAAACCCAAACGAGTTAAACAGGTAATCGATCGTATTTTCCGGATTATGCAGCAATAATATCTTTGTTGCATAAATGATTACTGACGCTGCCACCAGAAAAAGGGCAAGTCTCATCTCCCAGGTAAATAATTTTTTCATACTTTGACTTCTCCTGAAAACTGTTTTTTTATATCAACGCCACACACCAGAGATATCCGATAGGGTTAAATATAGTTTTTCCGTATGAGATGGTATGATAAAAATGGGAACACTTGGTCTGGTCGTTCTTGTGATCGGAATGGTATGTATTGCCGGATGTACATCTGACACCGGCGGGGAAACACCCACCCTCACCCCTGTACCGACGGAAACACCAGCTGCAACAACTCAGCAGGCACCCGACCTCAGGCCACAGCCAACGGATGTGATACCAACAACAAAGCAAGTAAGTGTTGCTGCCTCAAAAGACCCGATAACCGGTGATATCACCGTTTCATTCAGGGGTGGGAAAGGGCAAAGTCAGGCCGACGACGTTGAGATAATGGTGATATCCGGCACCGGCGTGTCTACAACCAAACACATTAATCCCAAGGGGGCGGGGGATAAAGTAGCATTATTCACGGTGGATAACCGAGAGGCAACAAAGGGAGATGACAGAGTTATGGCCACCGTATCCTTTGTTGATGGAACGAGCTACAGGGTTTTTGATGACATTGCTAAGATGAGGTGAGACACAGACATACCGGATGATTCCTGAAATCTCATCCTTTTTTTCTGACCGTCCAATGGAGAAGTATCCCCTCGTCAATGGGTGTGGCGCTGGTGAGAACAAGAGCAGGAAAATCAGATTCTGATAGAAAACCCTCACCATCAGCAGCGGTGGGTGCATTCGCCCCGCCGATGATCATGTTTCCAATACAGGTAAACAATTCGTCAACCAGACCGTCTCTAAAAAGAGATCCAATCAGCGTACCGCCACCTTCAACCATAAGGCGCTGAATCCCAATCGTCCCGAGATATTCCAGGAAGGATGGAAGGTTCACCTGTTCACTCCCATGTACCTGAACATCAGCATGATGAGAGAGCAGAGCTACCTTTACCGGGTCTGCAGACGCGGATACTGCAATGATCCTTCTCCCAGGACCTTTATGGAGGATAGCCGCATCCACAGGCGTTCTTGCCTTGCTGTCAATGACAACACGGACAGGATTTTCATTCCTGCCCGCGTTCACCCGTTCCCTTCTGAGGTCAGCATCCTTAACGGTCAGCGAGGGGTCATCAGCAAGCACCGTTCCTATTCCTACCATAATGGCATCAAACTGTGACTTCATCAGATCAACACGCCTGAAATCAGTATCTCCGGATATTCGGACTTGTCTGCGTTCTTTCGTAGAGAGTTTTCCATCTGCACTCATTGCAAGATTGACAACCACGTGAGGGCGCATACCATAGGATTTATTCATGCCCGGATTTAGCCATATGGGTATCAGATTTTTCCGTTCCACAGTCAATCAGAGACAGAGACAATGAATTCATGCAATACCGCTTTCCGTCCGGCAGAGGCCCATCGTCAAAGACATGCCCAAGGTGTGCCTTGCACCTGCGGCAGAGCACCTCAGTGCGTCTCATTCCGTGAGACGCGTCTGGATGTAGCTCGACATTAACAGGAGATACAGGACGGGAAAAGCTTGGCCACCCCGTTCCGGAGGTAAATTTATCATTGGAAAAGAACAGGTGAGCTCCACAACAGGCACATGCATACACCCCTTCTTTGTCGCATTTTGTGTATATCCCACTGAAGGGTGGTTCAGTCCCTGCCTTTCGTGCAACACGGAATACTGCGGGAGTGAGAATTTCCCCCCATTCACTCTCTGTACGGCGTATGATTGCAGTGTCATACATCACACCTGCGCACGCATCAAACAGCTGAAGAACGCCATCCGGATTCATGCACATACCTGCCTGTGGCAGGAGAAATAGATTGCTGAGAAATGAGGAGAAGTTGCTTGAATTTATTCAGGATATACTAAAAACAAAAAGGGTGGTAAATGAACTGATCTCTGCCAAAATACACCACAATAAAAGTGCCTCAGGCCGGATTTGAACCGGCGACAACCAGATCTTCAGTCTGGCGCTCTCCCAGTCTGAGCTACTAAGGCTTGAGGATTAGAATAGATCATTCAAAGAGATAAATCATTCTGTTTGATCTCAGGCAAACGAGTCAGAATATTTATTCCCTCACCCCCAAACCATATCACTATCATGGGGAAAAAAAAGGGAGAAACAAACTCAAAGAGAGAAAATCTGCTGAAAGCAGTTTCTGAACGAAAAGCAACGCTGGTTCACCTCTCACACAATGATCTCGACGCCGCAGGATGTGATGCAATACACCGGATGAAATATGGCACCGTATTCACTATTTGGTCATCCGTTGGTTCTTTTCCATCATTTCTGCGAGACATCGGCGCACTGCCGGGGAAAGGGCATACGCTGAGCATCTCCGATCTTGGATACTGTACGGATGCTGATAAACTGGTGAAGACAGCCATAAAGAACGGATGGATAATCTGCTGGCGTGATCACCATCGATGGACAGACGAGGAGCTCCTATCGGTTCAGGAAACCGGGGCAACGTGCTTAGTAGATACCACACGGTGCGCAGCGGCGATATGCGCAGAAGATCTAATGCCAAAAGACGCGACTGCGGAAGAAGTCGCCCGGGTTGTCTGTGATTATGATCTCTGGAAGAACCTTGATCCACGTTCAAAAATGCTGGGTCAGATCTGCACAAAAAGAGTCAACCTGAATCCGGTGCGCGATCGTCTGGCAAAAGGAATCATCACGGATGCCTGGATTCAGGAAGAATACCGGACTATTGAAAAAGAACGTCAGGATGCAATAAAAAAGAGCATCAAAAGAATGAAAATAATTGAATCCCGGTATAAAATTGCATTTGCTCCAATCTTTGGCTACCCGAGTGAGACTGCCCATGAGATACGGGACCTCTATCACACCGATATTGAAGTGATATACGGGGAAAATGGCAGATTTTCCATACGTTCAGCGGTTCCCATCAGCCATCTCATCGCACGCAAATTTTCCGGCGGAGGACACCCCCCTGCGGCAGGCGGTACATTCAATATAACTCTAAGAGACAAAATTTCACTGTTCTTCCTGAAAAAAGCACGGTGTTTCGATAAACTGGTTCAGGTAGCAGACACACTCCCATAACTTCAGAGAGACTCCTGTCCCCCCACTCACCTCCAAAAACTCAATTCATAAGACATAATTAATAGTTCTGCAAAAAGATGGTTTGATGAATCACAAAGGATTGGGATTGGTTCTTGTTCTCATCATGGCAGTGACAGTCGCATTTGCCGGCTGCATGTCATCTGACGAGACACCGGAAAAAACCACGTACATTGTTGGCATCGACGCAGATTATAAACCATACGCGTTCCTTGACCCAGCAGGAAATGCACAGGGATTTGATGTTGAATCCATTAAGTGGATTGCAAAAAAGCAGGGTTTTGACGTTAAAATCCAGCCAATAATGTGGGACGCCATCATTCCCGCACTCGAGAACAAAAAGATTGACATGGTCTATTCCGGAATGACCATCACACCTGAGAGGCAGGAAAAGGTGGATTTCTCCATTCCATACTGGGTGGTTAACCAGTCCGTTGCAGTCTATGAAGGATCGGGATATACCCTGGAGGACTTCAAAGCGGGTAAACTCGTCATCGGTGCACAGCGTGGCACTACCGGGCAGATATGGGTAGAAAAGAACGTTATTGACACCGGCCTTATGCCAAAGGCAAACCTGAAGCTCTATGACAATTTCCCTCTGGTAGCAGAAGATCTTAAAATCAAGCGGATAGATGCAGCAATCTATGACAAACCCCCCATGCTTGAGGCAATTGCCGGGAAGCCAATTGTCCTCGTCGGTGAGATTAACACCGGCGAAGAGTATGGTGTGGCCATCCGAAAGGGTGACACAGAACTCTTAACCATGGTGAATGAAGGTCTCACCGAACTCATGGCTGACCCCTACTGGGAAGAGCTGAAAACAAAGTACGAAATGGTCGACTAAGAAATCAGAACGAGTGGAGAAATCCACTCCACAAATTCTATTGCGTACCGTCACACAGTATCCTATAGCACATATTGTGCGATATATTGCACAACATTGGATATATTCAGGATAAATGAAATTTTGAGTGGTATTAATGGGTTTTTTAGCAGTAATTATTGAATGGTTCCCCTATCTCATACAAGGGATATTTGCCACTCTTGGTCTTGTTGCATCTGCCCTCCTCTTAGGCGTGGTTTTAGGTCTCCCCATGGCAGTGGGACAGGTCTATGGAAAACGTCTGATTCGCTTTTTAATCGCCATTTATGTCTGGTTCTTTCGCGGGCTTCCGGTTCTTGTTTTATTATTTCTCTTCTATTTCGGTATTTTTCCCGGACTCGGGATGGACGTCCCCGCATTCCTCGTTGGTGCCACCGTGCTGGGATTGAGAGGTGCGGCCTACCAGTCACAGATATTCCGTGGAGCAATCCAGTCAGTCAGTGAAGGGCAGATGATTGCAGCACGATCAGTAGGAATGACAAAACTTCAGAGCATCCGAAATGTCATACTCCCCCAGGCAGTGCGTGTGGCACTTCCGGGGTGGTCAAATGAGTATCCAAACATCCTCACCGATTCTTCAATCTGTTACGCCATTGGGGTAATGGAACTCATGACACGAACATCACAGATCGTCTCACAGACCTACGTTACCATGCCGATATATCTGGTATGTGCCGGCATTTTCATCCTCCTGAATTATGGAGGAATGAGAGTTCTTCATATGATTGAAAAGAAGATAAAAATCCCGGGATTTGGAACAGGAGCTGCATAATATGGA